>CAZNSF010000001.1:0-4270 GCA_964575565.1 uncultured Verrucomicrobiota bacterium
GTTAGCTGATTGTTTTTTGTCTCGCTTTGTAATGGACATAACTTTCCCAATCGTGGGTACCGAATTTTTCTTAGACTGATAAAGAATAACCGCTGTACCAATACCTAGCGCTAGAATTAGCAACGCACCGGCAATTGTAATTATTTTTTTAATAGACATAACTTTTAATCCTTCTTCTAAAAATGCGGTTGATTCGCTGAAAAGAGCGTTACTAACAGCTAAATTGCCTGCTGAAACTTGAGCCGCGGCTTGGGCAGTTGAGATGATAAAGGTCCCGGGAATAGCTGCTGATGCTTGTTCGGTTAAAAAGGTATCCAGTGCAGTTCCAGAAAGAACTAATCCTTGATGCGCCAATCTTTTCTGCAGAATAGCTCTACCGCGGCTAAGTTGTGCGTTTAGTGTGCCCACTCTTAAACCGAGATGTTCGGCCGCTTCCTCGATGGTTCGGCCTTCGAAATGATGCAAGATAATAGGAAGACGATATTTTTCAGGCAAGGCATCTAGCTCTTGATCGAGAAGTTCGAGGAGTTTCTCTTTGTCTTCAGCTTCTTGGTGGTTCGGAACTGATGTTTCAAGGGTCATAGAGATTTCTCCTTCTCGTGTTTTTTGTTGAGTTTCGGTTTCTTTAGCGCGTAGCGCAACATACCTGGCTGCGTGATGAAGCCAACCGCCGATAGAATTACGGTTGCATAACTCATCGGCCTTTTTAACTAAAAGAAGGAATGTTGTTTGGGCAGCATCCTTGGCATCGGCTTCGTTTCTTGTGATACGATGGCAAACATCGAGAACCATTCCACCGTGACGCTCAACAATAGCTTCAAAAGAAAGCTGATTACCCGTCGCGACATATTGACGCAACAATTCTCCGTCTTCTTTGGCAGTAACATTCATTTTGTAGTTATCCTTCTATAGTATACTCCGGCAAAGCCCGAAATCCATGCATACAAACTTAAAAAAACAGAAGATTTTTTATCGAAAAAGTTATTTAGGATAAGCCACGGATGAACACAGATGAAACATAGAATTCCCCCACCATCCGTGTCTATCCGTGTTAATCTGTGGCTAATCAATTAGACCGTTCTTTAGCATCCAAGATTCTTGCGAGATACCCTAGTTGTGGAGAATTCGGGTTTAGCTTTAAACCAAGGAGTAGAATCTTTTTTGCACGTTCTCCATCGCCATGGCTTAGACTGCTTTTAACCGCTAAGGCAGCGAAATAAGAAGGCGACCACTTAGGGCCTTCCTCCAAAACGCTTGGTTTATAATTTTTGAGAGTAGTTTCAACCATTTCAACTCCTTGCTGCCATTTTAGTGGAGTAGTTCGAATTAAATTTTCTGCTTCTAAAAACTGTTTCAAATCTTCGCTAGTGTCTTCCTGGATCATCGCTTTGGATGGAGCAGTGGATTCCCCGAAAAGACTTGGAGCGCGGGATTGCATCAACAAGGGACCGGTTGATGAAAGAGTATCTGCATTTTGTAATCGAGACTTGATAAGCTTCATCAGTTCGAAGTTACTAGAACTATACTGTTCAAAGATGGGCTTAAGAATAGAATGCCCAAGCGATGCAAACGCCTTGTGTTTATCCGGTAAAGCGATTTCTGATTGCCATGTACGTTCATCGAATTGAATGAGTAAATAAGAAGTAATCCCCATGTACGCTGCTTTTGCTGCATCGTATTCCAAAATAGGTATTTCATCGGATTGGATAGCGCCTTTGCCTGGGATTGCAAAAGCGGTATGTTGCGAAGCCAATTGACGTACCCAGATGGCTTCTGGACTATTTAGCCCAATACGTTGAAGATCTTCTCGCGGTAATTTCCGGTCGAATATGTTCCGATAAATGTCTGGATTAGAAGTCCACGGCTGTTTTGATCCAAGGAAAATAATATCGCCGCCTTGTGCATCCCAAATTTCAATGTACGGAAATACAGACTTAAATGTGCGTAGAACGAGCATAATAATATCATCATTCATCTCGTAGATATGGAACCACTGGGAAAAAATGCCGCCTTCTTTCAATCGGGCATTGGCAAGCTCATAAAATTCTCGGCTAAATACACTACCGACCCCGATCATCCAAGGATTGGAGGGTTCGCTAATGATGATATCGTACCTTTTTGGACTAAGTTTTAATACAGTACGCGCGTCTTCGCCCCAAACTTGTACATGAGGATCCTGGAGTACATGGCGATTCCATGGCTCAAAAAAACTACTAGCACGTAGTACAGGTTCACAGTTTTCGGCAATCGCAAGGTGTTCGATGGGATGACCTAACAAAGCCCCTGCGGTAATTCCGCTGCCGAGTCCAAGGACAAAAACATCTTTACTCTCTGGCCGCGCGAGCATGGGGAGATGTGCAAGTAAATATTGTGTAGAAAGGTCCCCATAGGCGGAGGCATCCGGTTTACCATTGATTCGAAGTGTTGTTTCAGTTTTTGTGGCAACCCTAAAGCGTTCCACAGAAACTGTAGCATCAGCAGCATCTTCATAAAACAAAAGTTGAGTATACTTCCGACGGGTTTCCATTTCCTTATGGAAATCCAAATCCATTGGTTTCATGCGGAATAATCCAGAACTTATTACATATCGCCAATCATCGCTCTTTGTAAGACAAACCCAAGCCAACAACACCATACAACAAAGACAAATTCCGCTAGCAACACGCATTTTTTTTGCCCAAGCAATAACCATGGCCGAAAAACCCAAAAAGATAGCCATGAATCCTAACGATCCCATTAACCCCAGTCGCGGCATCAATACAAAACCTGTAAGCAAAGCACCTATGACACATCCAAGAGTGTTGATGGCAAGTAAACGGCCGATTTTTTCACTAAAACCAAGAACCTCTTTTGCCATCGCACGCATCCAGAGCGGCAAGACCGCGCCCAATATTGCTGCAGGCAGTCCTAAAATAATTAGAGAAACTAAGGCGGTAAGAAATTGGTGGTAACAATAGCCTATTTCAGTTTTTGCTAGTCCGCCATTTGCAACGTAATAAACATAGATCCATTTTTCGATCCCCCAAATAAATAATCCTAGAACACATGCGGCAGTTAATAAAAAAATGGAGGTTATTTTTTCAATGCGAAGATGCTGCGTTCCCATGGAGGAAATAATGATACTTCCAATGCCAATCCCGAGGATAAAAGCCATTAGCATCGTTGCAAAAGCTTGCAGCGAAGAACCAAAAACCAACGAAAGTAAACGCGAGAAAATAATTTCCAACCCCATCGAAACACCTCCGCTTAAAGCAACAAGTATGCATGCCCAACGGAGACTACAAGTTATTTTCCCTGCTAGCTGATGAGGTGAACTAATGGAATGATTTTCTGGAGGGGTCTCCCCTTGATGATAAGCTAAGGCGACTGCCAGGAGTCCTATCAAAATATTTGTCAGTCCAGTAATCCAAAGGGTCATTCCCATTCCAAGAGAACGGACTAGAAAAAATCCTGCAAGCCCAGCGCCAGCGACAGCTCCTAAGGTATTCAATGCATAACATCGCGAAGTCCATTGACCGGGATCTTTAGATGTTTTTTGTAACCAGCTTGCAAGCAAAGGGAGAGTGCCTCCCATCAGAATAGTTGGAATTAGAAGTAGAATGGCACTTAATCCTCCTTTGAGAAGAAGAAGGATTTGAGAACGTTCTAAAAAAGGAGATCCTAGGTACACAAAAAGTGTATCTATCCATTCGTAAAATTGGCTGAAAAAAAGTCCGTAGATTCCAATGGCGATTTCAATAAATCCATAAGTCTTTAAGGGTTTTTTGAGGATGTTTGACCAACGACCAAAAAGGTGGCTGCCAAGAGCTAGCCCAACCATAAAAACTGCTAATACAATAGTTTGGGCTTGTACGGTGCTCCCGAACATCAACACCAAATATTTTGACCAAACAACCTCATAAACGAGGGCTGCTGCGCCGGAAAAGAAAAATAAGATAAGGACGATTACAAACATGGAGCAATCCTTGTTATGAAAAGCATTTTTTATTTCGTCATTTATAGAAGAGGTTTTATTACAATGGCAAAATAGTACATTAAAGTTTTAGTCCGATCCTAGCAATAATCATAGGTTAAAGCATGGAACATGCATCAATCGAATTATCACAGATTTCTCGTAAAAAGAATCCTTATGCATTTTTGGACCTAATTTACCTTTCCTAAGAAGGTTGTTTATGGTTGTCTATCTCACATGCTCGCTCAAATCCAACGCCTCACCCATCGTCATGGCCGGCTTATTTTTCTCTTTCTCCTAGGGGTTATTATTGTTGCG
>CAZNSF010000002.1:0-4243 GCA_964575565.1 uncultured Verrucomicrobiota bacterium
TTGTAGATGCACACTGGAATTCCCTTTCTCCAAAAACATCCAAACTTCTTCTGTCGTAAAACTTAAAATAGGCGCAAGCATCCGGGCTAAAACGCTCGCGGTTTCGTGCATGACCGTTTGGGTTGCGCGCCGACGTAATGAATTCGGCTCATCGCAATACATGCGATCCTTTGTAAAATCTACATACCAAGCCGATACTGTTCCGGCACAAAATGCATTAATCGCATGATAAACCTTGTGAAATTCATAGGTCTCGTAAGCCTTAGAAACATCGCCTATTAATTCTTGAAGTCTACCAAGCATCCAAAAATCAATTGCCAACCACTTCTCTGATTTTGCTTTTTCACTGAAAAAATTAATTTTATCTTTTGCTGCATCAAAATCATAAAGATTTGCCAAAAGAATTCTTAAGGAATTTCGGATTGAGCGGTAGGTCTCTCCTACCCTTGAAAAGATTTCTTCAGAAAGCGGAATATCGTTGTGATAATTTTCACTAGCTACCCACAGACGAATGATATCTGCACCGTATTTATTTACAAAAGTTTCAACATCCTTCGGTTTTTCGTAGCTCGAAGATTTGCTAATTTTTTTGCCATCAAGATCCACCAGAAATCCATGGGTAATCACTTCTGTAAATGGCGCTTTCCCTCTCGTAGCCATGGCCGTCCAAAGAGCTGATTGAAACCAACCTCGGTGTTGATCACTTCCCTCAAGATAAATAATACGCCGATTTTTAGATTTATCGGGAGGGTTGAGGTCTGGGTGATTTTCTAAAACAGGGCGGTGACTTACTCCAGACTCAAACCATACATCGAGAATATCAGCTTCTTTTCTAAATTCGGTTGATTTTTTGCAGTGTGGACAAGTTACACCACCGAGCAATTCATTTGCAGTTTTCTTAAACCATACATCCACACCTTCCTTGCGAATGAGTTCGACGACACGATCTGCGCATTCCTCAAAGGTATGTCCACAAGCATTGCAGGTAATAACAGGTATCGGCACACCCCATACGCGTTGACGCGATACCACCCAATCTGGCCGATCTTGAACCATTCCTCCAATACGGTTTTGCCCCCAACTAGGAACCCACTGGGTTTTTTTAATGGCGTCCAACGCTTTTTGTCGAAGGCCATCATGATCCAACCCAATAAACCACTGTTCAGTAGCACGGAAAATAACAGGGTTTTTACAACGCCAACAATGGGGGTAGGAATGCAATACATCCTCGCTAGCTACTAACGCGCCGTTTCCACGTAAATGTTCTACAATCAGTGAATTTGCCTTAAATACATGTTGGCCAACTAACCAATCCGGTATTTGTCCGTTTTTAATAAATAACCCTTTGCCATCAACGGGTGAATAAGCCTTTGGCGTAAGATGATATTTCTCGCCTGTCTCGTAATCTTCAAGCCCATGGCCAGGCGCTGTATGCACACAACCAGTGCCTGTATCCAAAGTTACATAATCAGCTAAGACAATGGATGAATCGCGTTCAATAAATGGATGATGCGCCACTAACCCTTCTAATTGGCGGCCCTTTACTTTATGTAAAATTTCAGGCTGTCCTATGAATTCTTTGCAATGGCTTATTACCGAAGAAAGTAATGTTTCGGCCACGAGCCATGTTTCATTGCCAACTTTTGCAAATACGTAATCATAATTTGGATGGAGAGCGATGGCTAAATTTGCAGGCAAAGTCCAAGGCGTTGTCGTCCAAATAATGACCGATAGGTTTTTAAAAATTCCATCTGGCAATCCATTTTTCTTTGTCGACTGAATCCGAAATTTCACATAAACGCTTTGCGACTTGTGATCTGCATATTCAGCCTCTGCTGTGGCAGCGGCAAGCGCTGTATTGCAAGAAACACACCAGTGCACCGGTTTTAACCCACGATAAATAAATCCTTTCTTCCACATATCATAAAAAGTAGCTACTACTTCGGCCTCATATTGCGGCGACATCGTGGTATATGGACGGAACCAATCGCCTAGTACACCAAGCCGCATAAATTGGTTGCGCTGAATTTCGATATAACTTTGCGCGTGAGCGCGGCATTGTTCGCGAACCTCGGCTTGTGATAGTTGCAGCTTTTTCTTTTCGATCTCCTTCTGCACCTTTAGCTCGATAGGCAAGCCGTGACAATCCCAGCCAGGCACATAGGGCGAGCGAAAACCTGCCATTGTTTTACATTTTACGACAATATCCTTTAAAATCTTATTAAGTGCGGTACCAATGTGGACAGCGCCATTGGCGTAAGGCGGGCCATCGTGGAGGATAAAAAGGTCTGCATCCTTTCGCTCTTCTTGAATTTTTTCGTAAAGATTCTCTTTCTGCCAGCGTTCGAGTAGGAGTGGCTCGCGCCGTACCAAATCTGCCTTCATCGGGAATTCGGTCTTTGGCAAATTTAATGTATCTTTGTAATTCATGGGAATATGTGAAAACCAAGGTTTGTAACATTTCCTCTGTGACCTCTGCGAGAGAAATTCTTTTCCAAAAACGGCTCTATTTTTCTGATGTCCTAAATTCCTTCACCGCCCGAACAAAAGCTTGAACATGTTCAAGCGGTATATCCGGTAAAACTCCATGGCCCAAATTAGCAATAAGACCGGGCCCCGGATGATCCGCTAACATAGCGTGCGTAGTTTTAGCAATCACCCTCGGATGCGCGTAGAGAGTCGTAGGATCCAAATTTCCCTGTAAACAGACCTTTTTACCCACACGCTTACGCACCACGGAAAGTGGCAAACGCCAATCCACGGAAAGCACATGCGCTCCACTTTCTCGCATGCTTTCTAAATGCGGTGTGCTGCCATTGATATAAAGGATAATCGGTATATGAAATTTTTTAAGTGGCTGAACAATCTGTTGCAGTGCAGGCAAAGCAAACTTTTGATAAGCCTCTTGGCTTAAAATACCTCCCCACGTATCAAAAAGCTGTACTGCAGCAGCGCCTGCTTGGATTTGCATTTCTAAAAACAGCTTTACTCCCATGGCAAGTTTTTCAAGGAGCAAAATAAATGCCTTCGGTGATTCATTCATGAATCGTTTAGTTTTATTAAATTCACGGCTCGTTTCTCCTTCAATCAGATAACAAGCCAAGGTAAAAGGTGCGCCCGCAAAACCGATCACAGGAATACCTCTCGGAGTAAGAATCTTTCCTACTAAGCCAATCGCTTTCGCCACATAACCCAAGCTTTCTGCGACTCGGGTTGACTGTAGCTTCTCGATATCAGCAGCGCTATAAATTGTTTTAGGAATTTTGGGTCCATTTTCTGGATCGAAATGAATAGGCACACCCATAGCTTCTAAAACAACAAGAATATCTGAAAAGATAATTGCAGCATCGACCTCTAAAATATCCACTGGCTGAATCGAAACTTCAGCTGCTAGTTCCGGGGTTTTACAAAGTGTAAGAAAATCTACCTTCGCTCGTATCGCCTGGTATTGCGGCAAATAACGTCCCGCCTGGCGCATCAACCAGACCGGTGGTCGAGGCAACTTTTTGCCATGACACGCTTGAATGAAGAGAGATTGAGATAAGGCTTTCGATTTTTGCACAGAGTTTTTATCCTAAAGAAATCGAACAGCTTTTAGCAATCAGTTCTTGCTTTTTAGTTTAAAGAGTCTAATTGCTAAATACTTTATGAAACATCGTATCTTTGGACGTCTTGGTTGGAAAGTTTCTGAAATTGGTTTTGGAGCCTGGGCTATTGGCGGTAATTGGGGACCACAAGATGAGAAAGATTCTATCGCAGCCTTACACCGCGCAATCGACCTCGGTTGCAACTTTCTAGATACCGCTCAAGGTTATGGTGATGGCAAAAGCGAACAAGTGATTGCTAAAGCCTTACGCGATCGAAAAGGTGAACGAATCTATGTAGCAACTAAAATTCCTCCCAAACCTCCTGGGAAATGGCCCCCGAGCCCTTACGAAACAGCTGAAGACCGTTATCCAGAATCTTATTTACAAGAACGGCTCGAAAGAAGCCTTCGCGACTTACAAACCGATTGTATTGATATTCTACAACTCCATAGCTGGACACGTGCTTGGAATAAAAATCCAACCGCTTTGGAAATTCTACGTAAATTCCAAAAACAAGGGAAGATTCGCGGTATTGGTATTAGCACATCGAATCACGATCCGAATTCTATCAATGATCTCATGCGTCAAGGTTGGCTTGATTCAGTGCAAGTAATTTACAATATTTTTGAACAAGAACCTCAAGCAGAACTTTTCCC
>CAZNSF010000003.1:0-4133 GCA_964575565.1 uncultured Verrucomicrobiota bacterium
TTTTCTAGGGGCCCCCACACTCGGAATGGAATTTCGCTAAATCCATCTGTGCGCGGGACCATTTCCTCGATAATATTTGGCGGGAATTGTTGTGCAAGTTGGTCGCTGAACGATAGTTTCATAGGTAGATCAAGGGTGTGATCTGCTAGATTAATCCAACCTTTGCCTGTTAACTGAATATCAGCAGAAAGGATTTTTATATCAGAAATATTTATCTTTTCCGATTGGAGAGTAAAGTCTAGTTCGCATTTTTGTATAGGTAAATGTTGAAAGTCCAGACGATTAAAAAAACCACCCAATAAGGTTAATATTAAAAAATTTACCACTTTAGCATCTTGCGCGTTTATCTGTCCGTGGCCATCCGCTAATTGAAAATTTAATAAAGGACCGCGAAAACTTGATTGCGCTTGCAAATATCCTTGGACAATTTCTCCTGGCAACTTAAATGATCGAATGATTTCGCTAAGACTCATGCGGTCCACATTCAGCTGTAATTCAAAAGGTAAATTTACTTTTGTGGGATCTGCCGAAAAACTTCCTTGAATGGACCCTCCAAAGGCATGTGTAATCCATTTTGGAATGGTGAGGAAGTCCGTGCTCCACAGAAAATTTAATTGGGTATCCGCTAATTTAATTTTTCCAGGCAAGTTTATTGTTTGGAAGAAAAGACTGCCGGTTCCAGTAGCGATAGGATCAGAAGAAAAGATAACCCGGCTTTGCATGCCTTTTAAAACGAGTTTTTCAGAGTCTTGCAAAGTAAAAATCCCGGTGCCGTTTTCAACCACTAAGCTTCGCAAATAGGAAGAAGGTGGTTCTGGCCATGGACAATGGGTTTTGGAAATTATGTTGCTTGGATTTTGCTTATCCTTAGAGGGGAAAGATATCACTGCTCCACTTTCCGAAAGGGTTTTATACTGGGAAGTTAAAGCCGGTGAGGATGTAGGATTTAGGGTGCTCGACTTTATGGTGGATGATTTTTCTAGAGACGGATCTTTCGGTGATATTTCTATTTGGGGATGTAGAGGATCGCTGAAATCGAATTCAATCGTTGGGTCACTGAATTTCAATTCTTCTAATATAATCTTCTGGTTAGATAATGCTTCGTAAAGGCTATATCGTAGCCGTAGCCGATGAGCTTTAAGAAAGTTTTTTGGGCGCATGGTCTCGCTGCTCATGCGGATATTTACCAGATCTATCCATTTCCAGAGATGGCTTTCGATTTTTTCTACCTGCACCTCACAGTGAAGTCGCTGCGAAATTTCCGTAGTAATTTGTTTTCGAAAGCCTTCGGAGTTTAAGTATTGATGTACCATGCCGAGGAATGCTACCCCCAAGAGGATAAGTGCAATAGCCACACAAAGAAGAATCGTTCCCAGTTTTTTCATCTTCTACTTGGGTATAATGTGGTGAAAAGAATTGCAAGACTGCTTCGAAATGCCAGTGGCAAACACAAATATCAATGCCGACGTTACAACGAACGTTGCCCCAGTAGGAATCCCAGTAGAATTATCCAAGCAATCGAAGAGTGGAGCCCGTGGCCTCCTGTGAAGGCGGGTGAGCCCTTTGGTTATGTTTTAGGGCGGGAGTCGAAGTTTTGACCGTTAATAAGGTCGCTCTCCACGTTAATATCCGAAAAGAGCCACGAAGAAAGATATCTTTCGCAGCTGGAAGGCATCACAGCAACAATCAGTTTGCCTTTGTTTTCCGGTCGTTTGGCAATTTGTAATGCAGCCCAAGCGATGGCGCCGCTCGAAATACCCACAGGAATGCCATCTAAAAGATTAATTTCCTTACTTACTGGACCTGCATCTTCTTCTTTGACGGTAATGACTTCGTCCACGATTTTCATATTCAGGTTATCAGGGATAAAGCCGGCTCCGATGCCTTGTAACTTGTGTGGTCCTGGCTTGCCTCCAGAGATCACAGGAGAAGAGGTCGGCTCTACGACTACAGCTTTAAAGGAAGGTTTTCTTTGTTTAATAACTTCGGCTACACCGGTAATGGTGCCGCCGGTGCCGACACCTGCAACGACGATATCTACTTTACCATCTGTATCTTTCCAAATTTCTTCAGCGGTTGTTTTGCGATGGATCGCAGGATTCGATGGATTAGAGAATTGTTGCGGGATCAGGCTATTCGGGATTTTTGCATGGATTTCTTCAGCCTTAGCAATAGCGCCTTTCATGCCTTTAGCACCTTCGGTTAGGACTAGCTTAGCGCCTAGGATTTTGAAGAGCTTTCGGCGTTCGATTGTCATTGTTTCCGGCATCGTTAAAATGAGAGAGATTCCTTTGGCTGCTGCCACGAAAGCTAGAGCAATGCCTGTATTGCCACTGGTTGGCTCAATGAGGACGGTCTCTTTAGTGATTTTCCCAGATTTAATGGCATCATCAATCATTGAAAACCCGATACGATCTTTGACACTAGAAAGCGGATTAAAGAATTCTAATTTTAAAAGTACATCAGCAACAGCTCCATGTTTTTTGGCTGTGCGATTCAGCCGCACCAGAGGGGTGTTGCCAATGGTTTCGGTAATATCATTGTAAATGCGTGCCATAAGTTTCTTCTGGTTAAAGGTTTTTTGTAGGGTTAAAGTCGAAGTCTTTGAACGAAAAAATTCCGAACAAAAACATCTAACACATTGCCAAATAGCTGGCAATCTTTCTCTTTATGTCAACGCAAACACGAATAGTTGTAGGAATGAGTGGGGGAGTGGACTCCAGCGTCGCTGCTGCCCTTTTATTGCGCCAAGGCTATGAAGTGATAGGTATCACCCTCAAAATGTGGCCGCAGGATTGCGGTGCTATCATCGAAGATAAATGTTGTGGTCCACAAGCTATGCAGGATGCTCGTGGTGTAGCCTCGCGGATTGGCATTCCCCATTATGTGATTGATGAAACTAAGGAATTTGAAAGGGTAGTGATTGATTATTTTACCTCCGAATATCAGCAAGGCCGCACCCCTAATCCATGTGTTCTTTGTAATGAAAAACTTAAATTTGGTAACTTAATGACCAAAGCCTTAGGTTTGGGCGCTAGCCACGTTGCAACTGGACATTATGCACGAGTTACGAAGAAGGGAGATGGCTACTTATTGCGACGTTCATTAGATCTTCGTAAAGACCAAAGCTATTTTCTTTTTAGCTTACGGCAAGAGCAACTTGCCCACATGCTGATGCCGATAGGTGAACTTTCTAAGACGGAAGTGCGTACTCTTGCTAAAGAGCTTGGCTTACAGGTTCACGATAAGGAGGAAAGCCAGGATATTTGTTTTGTGCCAGAAGATAATTACGCGCTCTTTTTAAAGGCGCATCTTGGAGAGTCTCAATTCCATGCCGGTGAAATTGTACATCAAGATGGCCGCACCTTAGGTAAACACCAAGGAATCGAACTTTTTACCATTGGCCAACGAAAAGGCATTAATGTGGGATCCCCGAAGCCTCTTTATGTACTAGATATTGATGCTGTTTCCCATCGGGTGATTGTGGGTGATGATGAAGATCTTTGGCATGATACTTTTATGGTTGAGAGAACTTGTTGGGGATTTAATGGACCACCCAAGGATGGTAATAAGGTCATAGTCAAAATTCGCCATAGTCATGAAGGAGCAAAAGCCTCTTTATATGCTGAGGACAAGGGGTACTACCGAGTTGAATTGGATGAACCCCAACGAGCAATTACTGCGGGCCAAGCAGCAGTATTTTATGATGGCGATGTGGTGGTAGGCGGCGGATGGATTGTGCGCCAAGGGACTTCTCCTGCGACAAGAGTGTCTTCAAAAGAAAAATTATTTAATTCGCTGTAACGGTTTTGTGAGTGACGCCACAAAACGAGTTACTTTTGTTACGATTGCATTAGTTTGCGGGAGCTTATCGATTTGATGAACAATAGCGCTACCTACTACACAACCATCGGCTACGCGAGCAACAGCTTTTACTTGTTGAGGAGTTGAAAGCCCGAAACCAACAACGATGGGCACCTTAGTATAGCGACGGATTTGGCGGATTTTCGGCGTAATACCTTGGGCAAGGCTTGTTTGCATGCCGGTGACGCCTTCTCGAGAGACATAGTAGATAAAACCACGGGCTTTTCGCGCGATGTTGCCTATGCGAGAAGAATTGGTTGTTGGTGCAA
>CAZNSF010000004.1:0-5105 GCA_964575565.1 uncultured Verrucomicrobiota bacterium
AGTATGCCACCAGATACCGTTATTCGATTACGTGAATGGCTCTCCTCTTCTGCTTTCAAATTGCGGTCGGATGATCAAGTAACTTTAATCGGGTTTTCTGATGGTGCGCGAACTGAAATCCAAGCAAAAGGTTTTTGGCCGGGTTTTAAGGAATGGAAGCAGAACCTCCCGAGTGAACGCACAAATATTGGGGATGCGCTGGATTTGGCGGCTTCCATTTTGGAAGGAAAAAAAGGCGCCCAAATTCTTTTGATTAGCGATGGCTTAGACCAAGGCGGCCAAGTTCCTCAAGCAGTATCTCGTCTTGCGGCTATGGGAATCCCGATTCACACAAGGTTGTTGAGCCGTCGTGATACGGCAGATATCGCCGTGGAAGAATTTCTCGGTCCAACTAAAACTCGTGTGGGACAACCCTTTATTTTATCCGCACGTCTTTGGAGTTCAGAAGAAAAAATAGTGCAATATCGATTATTAAGAGGGAAAACCATCCTCGCCCAAGGGGAACGTTCTTTGCATATAGGGAAAAATCATTGGCGGTTTCGTGATGTTCTTACCCAGCCACGTTTGGAAGAGTATCATTTAGAAATCGAAACCCATCAGGATGCCTTTGTTGAAAATAACCGAGCAACGCTTTTGGTGCGTGGCATGCACGAAAAACATGCTCTGGTTTGGAACCAACAAGGGCAAGAAAACACTCTCTCTAGCGACTTACGGTCTTTAGGTTTCGAAGTAGAAACACGTTCTTCCCATCAACCATCTTTATCTGCAGCTGAACTGATGGGTGCTAAACTGGTGGTTCTCGAAAATGTTGCTGCAACAGATTTTGGTCTTCAGGGGCTCGAAGCGCTACGTCTTTATACAGAACGACTCGGTGGCGCATTACTCATCACTGGAGGAAAATCCAGTTTTGGGGTTGGCGGCTATCATCAATCTCCGCTTGACCCGATATTGCCTGTTTCTATGGAAGTGCGCAAAGAGCAGCGCAAAACATCTATAGCGCTCTGTGTAGTTATCGATCGTTCAGGCAGTATGTCGATAGAAGTTAAACCTGGAGTTCAAAAAATAAATCTAGCTGATGAAGGTACCGTGGCTGCCTTGCAACTTCTTACCCCTAATGATTGGATTAGTGTGGTTGCTGTAGATAGCGCTCCGCATGTTGTGATTCCACTCCAGGTGCTCAAAGAGTTACCTAATGCTGCAAGCCAAATTCGGAAGATCGAATCCATGGGCGGAGGTATCTTTATTCGAACAGGTTTATTGGCAGCGATGAAAGAATTGGAATCGGCTATTCCAAGAACACGACACATTATCCTTTTTGCAGATGCAGCGGATTCTGAAGAACAAGAAGGTGTGCCGGCACTTATTGAAAAACTTAAAAATATGGGAATTACTGTTAGCGTGATTGGTCTGGGTACCCAACAAGATCGTGATGCAGCCTTTCTTGCTGGTGTTGCAAACCAAAGTGGTGGTCATATTGAATTTACGAACGATCCTTTTTCTCTTCCGCAGGTTTTTGCTAAAGAAACAATTACTATTTTGCGTTCAACATTTATTGAAGAACCTGTGGATCTTATTTCAGGGCCCGATCTTTACCGGTTAGGTCCAGTGGCAAGTAAATCCTGGCCAAAGCCTAGTGGCTATAATGTTACTTATCTTCGTACAGGAGCTGGATTAGCGCTCAAAGCTAAGGATGATCAAGAATCTCCTATTCTTAGTTTTTGGCAACGCGGTCGAGGACGTGTTGCCGCTTTAACGCTTCCATGGGAAGGAGAATTTTCAGGCGATTGGACTTTATGGCCTGCTCGCTCCGATGTTTTGGGACAAATTACAACTTGGTTAACAGCCTCACACGAAAGTGAAGTAGCTCAATTGAGATGGGATCGTTCCACGGAACGCCCTTGCCTACGTTTGACATTAGCTGAAAATTCAAGCGTTTTAGCTCCAAAACCCAACGCACTTTCTCTTATTGGTCCTGATGGAGAAATTCGTTCTGAAGCGCTTTTTCATCAAGATAACAATGGGGATTGGCTCGCAACCCCAACTCTGCCCCATGCTGGACATTATTTGGCAACTTTAGAATTGAATGGTCAAGAACATGTTGTTTCTCCTCCTTATTCCATCGCGTATTCACCAGAATTTGATCTCATGCATTACGGAGGTATACGCGGTGGCGAGGCGGTTCTTGAAGGTATGATGAAGAAAACGGGTGGTACAAACCCAATTCGTTTTGTAGATCTTTTAGAAAAACGATTCAGACTATTCGAAACGACTTCGAGCATCTGGCCATGGTGTCTTGCTGCTTTACTGGTCTATCTTTTTGAAATCGCTACAGAACGTTTCGGTTGGCTAAGCCGCATAGAAACACATTCGACCAAAATCATCAGTAAATTCTCTAAATTAAAAGCCCTTTTGCCAGCTTTGACATTCACGGGTCCATCTAAAAAATTTTCCACTGAACCTTCTCTTCCTAAAGCTCATCCACAAACACCGTCGAAGGAAAAGCCTACATCTCCACTCCCTGTTATTCAAGAAACGACCACAAGTTCCGATGTTCTACAAGAAGCTAAACAAAAAGCGAAAAAACGCCTGCAATCATAACGCTAGCAAAAATATTTCTTGAGAGTATCTTATATCATTTTTCTTTTAAAGGAGAGGCGATCTCTTTTGTAGCGAAGGAAGATTTTGGTTGGGCATGGAAATGTTGGAGGAATTGAATGGGATGATAAGGTTGAATATTGCGAGGATCGTACTTGCCGCCCAAAATTCTCGGATAAAGAGCCTTGGCTTCTTTGGTATCTGCAAAATCCGGATCGATCACCTTCCCAACTTCGAAATGACAATGTGGAATCGCTTTTAGATAATTTCGTGCTCCCGCATCCGATGAAGTGCGCCCCATCCATCCGATGAGGTCGCCAAGAGAAACCGTATCTCCTTTCTTTACTTCCAACTTATCAAGGTGTGCATACATGGAAATAAAAGGTTTACCATCCGCAAATTGATGCTGAATCATGATATAACAACCATAACCGCTACGTTTCTCGTCCTTGTTGGCAACAACAACAATACCATCAAGGATCGAATAAACTTCATCTTTAGGAATAAGGACGGGCTCGTCTTTCGAAAAACTATGTTCAGTTTCTGGATTATAATAATCGATGCGTACCGTCTTATCTGTTTTTTCGAAATGGATAGGAAGAATATCCACTCCTTTATGAAATCGTGTTCCTTGATCGCGCGTCCAGCCAGGAAGACCGTATTGTTCGTTCGTTCGGAGTTTAGCGGCAAACCCAACTTCCCCTTCATCATAAAGACGTACATTGGGTGTCGGTAAACAAGGTGTTTGTAAGAGTCCACACGAAGGAAGCTTAGCAAAGGCGTGTAACCGCTCACTCAATTGTGAATCTGCATATGCAGAAATGAATACTACCCAGCCGCCTATAACCACTATGAAAAGGCCCCTTAAAAGTTTCATTACTACTTATTTACAATACATTCGACGTCTAGACAAGCTTGCGCCCATCTAACAATCATCCTTTCGCTCAAAATGAACTACGCAACGCCTTAAAGTTTTGCCATCACTCCATGGTTTATTTCGGTAACTAAATTTGCTCCACGGAGCAATTCCACAATTTTATATGCAAACTCTATAGCTGTTCCTGGCCCACGACTTGTTAGGAGCTTGCCATCCATCACTACCCGCTCTTCTAAATAATGAGCGCCACTTAATTGGTCACGTACGGAAGGGTGGCTAGTGATTTGTTTTTCAGCAAGAATACCAAGTTCGTGTAGCACAATAGGGGCAGCGCAAATTGCAGCAATAAGTTTACCAGTGCGCACGTGATGTAGTAAACATTCACGGATCCGTTGATCTCCCTTTAGATTGTTCGTGCCCGGCTGTCCTCCCGGAAGAACGATTACATCGAAATCTTGGTGATATACCTTTTCTAAAGTCGTATCTGCTAGGTGGCGAGTTTTGCGTGAGGCTTCAATAGGCCCATCGATTAACCCAGCGGTAATCACTTCGATTCCAGCACGGCGAAGAATATCGACTACCGTAATAGCCTCGATTTCTTCGAAACCAGGTGCTAACGGAATTAAAACTCGCGGTGTATTCATTAAAGATTATCTTCAATTATTAAACGAAAAACTTTGACCATCTTTTCACCGTTTAAATAGATTTTACAAGACTCTTCCTTGACAAGAAGAAGTTCTTGTGAGAGACAAAAGCCTTATGCCTGAAATAAAACGAATTGGGATTGTGGGTTGCGGCGCCATTGGTGGTCAATTAGCGCATTTTATCGACTCAAATTTTAAAGATCGTGCTAGACTTACAGCTGTTTGTGATTATTTTACCGAAAAGGCGCAAGCCCTTTCTAAGGAATTAAATCCCCACCCCGAGGTTCTCCCTCTTGAATCGATCCCTTCTCATTGCGATCTCTTGGTCGAAGCTGCCAATCAAGAAACGTGCCGCAAGCTAGTTCCAATGGCTCTTGAAAAGGGATGCGATATCATGACCATGAGTATTGGTGGATTGATTGATATTTACGAAAAAGTCTTTGCTCTTGCACGGAGTAAAAATGCGAACCTATATATTCCTTCGGGCGCCATTGCAGGTATCGATGGATTAGAAGCTGCCATGTTAGGAGGAGTTACCTCGGTAAAAATAACTACCCGTAAACCCATGGCGGCTCTTGCAGATGCCCCTTATGTTGTTGAAAAAGGTCTTCGTTTTGCAGAGTTCACTGGCGATACCGTTATTTTCGATGGAAGCGCAAGAGATGCTGTTAAAGCTTTCCCTTTAAATATTAACGTAGCGGCAACCTTAAGTTTTGCGGGGTTAGGGTTTGATCGCACAAAAGTTCAGGTAGTCACAGGTCCTGGAATTACTACCAATACCCATGAAATTGAAATAGAGGGTGCCTTTGGCCGATTGACTACCCGTACTGAAAATGTGCCGTCACCGGAAAATCCAAAAACAAGTTATCTCGCAGTTCTTTCAGCATGCGCCATGTTAAACAGTATTTTAAATCCCGTAAAAATTGGGACTTAAGACATAACGGTTAATGTGCCGTAGACGAAGTCGAAGGAGTATCGGTTGGGAGGGC
>CAZNSF010000005.1:0-3017 GCA_964575565.1 uncultured Verrucomicrobiota bacterium
TTGTGCTTTGGAAATATGCAGATTGGAAACCCAGTTTGCGGTGGCACCCCGAAAGCATCTCGTATTTAATCCGGTTTGGGGGGATTTTATTTTTCGGCGCGATCCTTGGTAAGATTATTTTCAGTTTTGACCAATTTATGCTCGGTAATTTTTGGGGCGATGAAGTTCTTGGATATTACTCGCGAGCAATGGTTTGGGCACAGCTTCCTATGAGCGCTGGCAGTGATTTTCTGGCCATGATGGCATTGGCCCTTTACTCCGAAAGCATTCGAAAGTCGCCGCAAGATACTGCAAAAACTTATGAAGAATTAACCTTCAATGTTGCCTCTATTACTATGTGGATGGCAGGAGTAATGGCACTTCTCATGGAAGATATTGTTCCATGGATTTTCGGGGTGAAGTGGAAACCAATGGTGCCCATCTTTTTAGCATTAATACCTTACGCAATCGCCCGTCCTTTATTCCAAAATTCAGCCCAATGCCTAACTTCTCTACATGAACAAAGATTCTTTTTTGTTGTTGTCGCACTGCTCGCAGTACTCGACTTGCTTTTATTAATCCTTTGTGTTGGGCAAAATGTATTATGGGTTGGATTGGTTAGTGGCGGTATCTTGTCGCTAGGCTATATGTTACTCGAAAAAAGGGTAAATCGGATTTTAGGGGGCACGCCTTGGAAAAAAAGTCTGGGTCCCCTCGTAAGACTGTTAGGTGTTTTAGCAATTGCCTATCTCATTAGCTTCGCTGAATTGAATTCTTCTTGGAAACTTATGTGCAACGGGTTACTCGCGTTTGGCTATTCCATAATCGCTTTCTGGAAATGGCGATGCAAACAATAAGTCCCTGAAAATTACAATTGCAATTCTAAATCCGTACTGTGGATTAGTGATAAAAAAGATTTTGAATAGGATTTATTTGGATTGCTTATCAAGTTGAATACAGGAGATAACCGCTTCTGCCACTCTTTGATGGCCTTCGGCATTGTAATGACCATTTAGTCTATAGGGATAAAATACAAGGGGATCCTGATACGATCTAAAAACTTGATCTATATCAACTACAGAAATTTGCAATCCTTTAACGATGCTTAATACTTCTTCGCGATGCAGCTTTGTAATATCGCAACCTGAGTAGCGTTCCCAACATGGAAGATAAACAAAAACAAGTTTGCCGTTCCAGGTTTGAACAGTCTGTTTCGCATCCATTAAAACTCGCGCAAAGAGATCAAGATCCATAGGAGGTTTAAAAAGCAAACCGAATCGTTCTCGAAGACTTCGAAGTTTTACAAAATTGATAAGTTTTTGTTTGAAATGATCTTTACCAAGACTCTTCGCTGAATGTGCAATGTACTCTTTCAATACCGTATCGAGCAAATCTTGCTTTTGCACTAACCCCTGTTGATGGTTTTCCGCAAGATATTGTAGAAGCAAAGGACTCTTCTTTTCATGGTTTAGGTCTTCAAGATCATTCCCTTCAAAATAAAACCAAAAAACTGCAGACGGCCTAAAACGCGCAGCGTATTCTTTAATACAAGCTAACATCAACAAAGGTCCATTACCTCCCTGCCCAAGATTAAGAGTATTTGGAAAATGTTGACGAATTAATGCCATGTAATTTTCCTCAAGCCCCACAGAACATCCTAAAGTGAACGAATCGCCTACTGCAATAAAATCGAGTGCATCTTTCGACCATAGTCCATATGGATTTGGAAAACCGCGTTCGTCGCTTTGATAAACCAAAAAAGTTCCCGTCTCGTACCTAATAACCGTTGAGGCGGAAGCAATGCCACCGAGCGGAATGATTGGCTTATTTTCTATAAAAATGGGTTGATCAAGAAAATGCGCTCCACCCAGTCTAGGATAAACGGCATGCCTCTTTGCTGCTTCATCCTGTATAAATTCGATTACACTCCGTCGATCAAATGACACACCAGAGCGGAGAGCCATCTGTTCGAAAGGGTCTTTGGGGTGCATAAAGGAAAGTCCCAACTCCGTGGCATAAATCGTAAATATCGAGGAGATAAAGATTAAAACCAGTCGCTGTCGTGTCTGTTTGCTTAGCAAAAATGGAGCCGCTAGAAACAAAATGCTGACAACAGGTAAAAATATCAAAAATATAAATGCTAAAAAACCTGAAAATCTGTGCTCATGATTGGTAAAAATAACTAGCTCCACAATAAATATGCCCAAACCACCTATCAGCAGTATTCCATCCCATAAAACTTGTTTTCTTACATCGAAATATTTCCACATAAAATAAAAATACACTAAAACCTCAACGCCCTTTTACTGATAAAATTCCATAATAAAAGCAGACCTATTCCCCATTAGCAAAAGAGTGGCGGGCGACTATTTGTTGGCTCTTGGATTTCAGGTTTTACCCTTGTTCCAACTTGACGAGCTGGATTTCCCGCAATAATGGCAAGGGGCTTAGCATCATGCGCAACCACCGATCCTGCAGTTACTACAGCCCCCTCCCCAATCGCAACACCTTTAAGAATCATGGCCCGCGTTGCAAGCCATGCGTAAGAATGAATATAAACAGGCGCTTTGCGAAATGCGAAAAGAGAATCTTGGCAATCATGATCTGCTGTAAGAATTTGAACTCCATGAGCTATACTGACATGATCCCCAATTTTTACTGGCGCAGATGCATTAACAACAACATCCGAGGCAAGAACGCTGTAATCTCCAATCTCGATTTCGTGAATGGCATCACCAACAAATCGACATCCAAGCCATATTTGGCTCTGAATACCGATCTTGATTTTCATAAAACTCCGATACCACCATAAACGGAGAGCATGGCAAGGAATGTGATTGATCAGATGATTCGTAATATAATATTTCGAATAAAACTTAAAATATTTACAGCATTTGAACCCAAATTTTGCGTTAGAAAAAGTCATTAGTCGATTAAAGCTGTAAGTGCTTGATAATCAATGAGATTTTTAATTGCGTTGCATTAGAACTCGAAAAAAAGTGTTTGTATTCTCTCTCTGAAAAGCTCGTCTAATGCAA
>CAZNSF010000006.1:0-8963 GCA_964575565.1 uncultured Verrucomicrobiota bacterium
TAATCAAAAAATTATTTCTTGGATTTTATCTCGTACAGAGTTTGCTCCAGTAGTTTTGTTTAGCTGGGCTCTTGTCCCCTCCGTGGCCCTTTTGGTCTGAGCCTCAGGGTCAACTGCCCGGCGCGGCGGCTGTTGCGTGCAGTCTGGCGTTTTGTTCGCCTTTGATCTTGAGGACGGAATACTCCTCAAAAATGTCTGTACACTTCTCTCTCTGTGCCTGGCCGAGATCCAGCCTTGCAAGATCCCAGCCTCCCTGTCCGGTGACAATCTCATACACCTTAGCCGTTGTCCCTCTGTGAAGCCCCGCCAAAACCAAGACGCGGTCACCAGTTTTGAGCGGCGCTCTCCATTGAACCTGCTGCAGATGGGCCTAATCCACGGCCAGCACGTAAACATGCCCAAGAAGAACCCAAGGCCGGTCGCCGCGACTACTGCGAGCAACAGAAACGCCATCCCCTGCCAGTTAGACGCAATACTGATGAGTCGCACACCATTCGAAGGCAACCTCAGCACGAGGACGTCCAGTACACACGCCCCGATAATCCATGAGACGGCAACCGGACGGGCGCAGATTCTGTGGAGGACACTCGGCGTCATCTTATTGTGGCGAACTTATTATTAATCGGTTTTCCGTATTTTCAGGAATTGGGTCGAAATATGGCGGTAAAACTTCATACCATCAACCAAAAACGTCCTTAAAAATGGGGTTGCGATCCATATTATATACCGACCGAATCATTATTCTTTTTAGCTATCAATCAATGTATTAATACGTTGATACATAGCATAGCACTCTCCTAGCTACTGCGCATCGACGATATCATCTTCAGAGGATGACTTCCGGTCGAATAGTTTGTCTTGTCCCGCTGACCGCAAGGTAAAATGTTTTGTTTCGCCAAATCTGATTTCGATAGCAGTTCCCCATGGATCGATGAGTTCACCGTAGTCATTCGTGTTTGTTGGCTTCAGTGACAAGAACCCAATGTGTTTCAGGTTTTGACCACAAAGAGCCTTGATGATTTGAGCGCTATCTCCTTTTGGAAATGTTTCAAACTCGGCTTGGGATGCATTGAGAGCCATTTTTACATTCGAAAGAATAGTTGTTGTATAGGCTCTTTTTCCAGCCGTTTTCATACCATGACCAGGCGTTAAAAACCCGACTACGATAAAAATAAGAAAGAGTGCCAACAGCCACTGTTTCCAGTTTTTCATTAGCAATGAAGATTTTATTCAGAGCATCGAACTTCTTATTAATGGGCTTTCCATATTTTTCAGGAATTGAGCGAGATATCCCATACGCTAAAAGCACCTATTACACCAAGAAGATCCAAACACAATTGAAAAATCCATATTTGCTGAAGATTCTGGATAATCCTTTAATCCGGAGTTGAAAGATAATCGTCCAACGTTTAGATTAAAGCCATGAGAATGACATTGGATGAAATTGTTGAAGAAACCAGTCAACTACCGCCAGATGTTGTTACCGAATTAGTAGACCGCATCATGCTGGCGCGTCACGGTGGAATTAAACCGGAAATTGAAGCCGCTTGGAAAAAAGAAGTTGACCAACGCGTTGCTGAAATCGAGCAAGGAAAAGTTCAAGGTATTCCTGTTGAGGAAGTGCTTACCCAAGCACGCAAGATTGTTGGCTTGTGAAAGAACGCTTCCATCCGGAAGCGAGAGAAGAGTTATTCGAAGCTCTCCGCTACTACGAAGATATTGATCGCGAGTGGCATTCGCTTTTATCATGAAATTGAGCAATTGATTTGCGAGGTATGTGCCCAACCGGAACGCTTTCGAAAATTTGATCCGCCCGTCCATCGACATTTTAGCAGAAATTTTCCGTATGCGATTATCTATCTGGAAAAACATGACCATATCTGGATTGTCGCAGTGATGCACATGAAACGTCAGCCTGGTTATTGGAAGGCGCGTTTAAGGTAACCCCTTTAAAAAACTATCTGACTTCCGAACATTGTTCTACCTTTGTTTTTCAGCTACAGTCCATGCTGTCCAGGGAGCAGTAGATGTTTTTGCAAAAACTGCGGCCCAATACCATGCTGAAACATCTGTCCAACCGTTACCAAGAGAATCCTCGATACATTCGTAAACAACAAAGCGTTCTTGCAAACGAGAAGCTTCGAAACAACCCCACAAGCGTTGACTATCTCCTTTCCGAAGAGGCAATGGTTGAATGGTGTAACCTAAGGCACGGAAGCAATCGACAGCCGAATGTAGTTTGCGCGTGGAACAAGCCACTTGACGAATCACGATTTCCCGATTGCCGTCCGTAAAGCGACCGATACGGCCCGGAAACCCTTCCTGGAAGCGTTGCTCACGATCTGTAAGTTGTAATTGCCGAATCGAATGTCCTTCGAATTGAGATGGCCAGTCTGGAAATTGATTGCCCTTTGATGTTATCTGTCCTTTCTCGAATTGGAAAGGCGCGAGCGCTGCTGCTCCACAAAGAACTAAATGGAAAATAATTGTGCGCATGGTCGTTTATAGATACGAATTTGGTAAATCATCCTCTCAATCCCAACCACAGCTATCGCAAAAACAATCATTCCAACAGCTATATGCCCCCAAGATGGCAAAAGCCTTGGATATACTTCCAAATAGAAAAGGCTTGCCCCCCGCAAAACATTGGCCGCTATAATAATAAGCAAGGCAAAAGCAAATGCCAACGAAGTCTGGCGATTGCTTAGCCGATATAAAAAGCTCAAAATACATACTAAATAAGCGCCTGTCCAAAGCATGTGGATGCCGCTGCATGGAGCATCAAAAACAACCATTTGCTCGTCCCGATGGAGCACGGCTCCTTGCGCAACAACAAAAACACCTCCCAATTGAAGCAGGGGTGCCGTAAGTTGAGTGCAAATAAGTCGCAACGGATACCCAAGATAAAATTGCAGCGAAGAAATAATTGGAAGCGAAAGCCCCAGTAATCCAAGCAAAGCTAAATTCATGGTTCGATTGCCTAAACATTGGCTCAATGTATATCCTATAATCGTTACGCCCACCGCAGCGCGAACAAGAGGTGGAGCCCACGGGTAACTCGCCAAATAAACAACAAATAATAAGTTTGGCAGCAACAACTTAGGCGCGTCAGCGGAAAAATTGTTTCTCTCTCGAAAGACCATGTAAACCACAGAAAAAAGTGCCAAGATTCCCCATGGTTCATCCGAACCATCATGGATTCTCATTGTATACCATCTCCAATTGGGCCATAGGGCTACTATTTCCACTGCCAGAAGATACCAGCCCAAATTTGTTTTTATGCGCGGCGGCATATCATCCTCTTTTTCCAGATTGTCCATGCAATCAGTAGCAAGGCTACGATAATTAAAAGATATATTTCAGGTTCCGGAATGGTTGGCACCGAGCCCAGTGGCACGGGTTCGAGACCGGCCTCCATGAATTGTTGCTGGGTTTCTAAAACTACTGCGCCTGTAACGGGCGTTACCAAATGATAGCGTGCTGCTAAATCACTTGCCTCACCTTTTCTTTTATTTGGCGAAGCAGATAGAATTTTTATTACTTCGTCATAAGCGCCCAGGAGCGCTAAGTGACTTGAAGTTTCTTTCGTATTATCTGTTTTAACAAATCGATCGGCAGCGCTTTGCTGGCGAATGAAAGAAGCAACTTTTCTTTTCCCGCTCCAAGACTCAAACAAAGCTTGGAGATTTTGGGTTAGTGAATGAGTGAGTGGAAGTGTCTGAACCGAAGGGAATCCATCCAGCTTCTCTAAAACTTGGTCTGCTCCCCGCGAAACTTCCACAGATAGTAAACGGGGACCATCCGGCCGCCGGTCATAACGTTGGCGCAATTCTTCGACATTATTGAAAGTTACCGCTTGCGGGGCATGGATCCAAAGGATGGCACTATTGGGGACCCTTGCTGCAAGATCCCACGCGCGCGAAAGTGTGGGGATATTATCACATCCTCCTTCAAAATTTACTTTTTGCAGTCGTCCGGCTATCTCTTGGTACAAAATACGTTTCCCTTGTTGAATATTGCCAAAAAATTCTTGGATTTCATCGCTGGCAACCAAAACCCCGATCTCTACACCTTCCGGCAGCAGCTCTATTACTTTACAAAGCTCCTGTATATACGAAGACATTCCTATGGAACCGTCGATGACTAATAAAATTCTTGCAGGGGCAACAGCTTCCTTTTCAACCAATTGTTGCTGCCAAATGGTTGTTTTACTTATCGGGTCCATAGCCCAGGCTGAACTAATTTTAGGATCACGCTGTGCAATGACCGCATAAGAAGAAGCCTCCAAGTCTTTATCACTCATCGAACCGCGTACTGCAAAAAGATTTTCCTTCGGCTGTTCCTGAATTAACTTTTCCATCTGGGCATGGATAGGCTTTTTGGATTCGATCCAGATGGTATGGATATCGGCATTTTTGATTTGAAAGTTCCTTTCAACAAAACACGGCAGTTGCACTAGAACTTCATCTGCTTTTTGTGAAGCGAGCGGCATGGTCATACCTACACGAATTTTCATCTCGCCATGGGGCGGCACCGGAAAACATTGGATGATCACTCGATCAGGCCCGCTGGTAGTTACTAATACCGGATCTCGCCGCTGTCTTACTATTTTCTGATAAGCTTCAGTTACGCGGCCGCGCGCTGCAAAGGCCGCTTCGCGCTCTTCGCCATTAACCCAAAGTGTTAAGCGCGAAACGACACTGCCCGATGGCAAGGCAATTTGAGTGCGGACTTCGTGTTGGTTGAAAGAATCGTTTTTGAAGATTAAAGTCCATTCTAGATAACCGAGCGATGCATCCGGATCAAGAGATGCATCCATTCTTGAGCTGGCTAAAAATAAGTCTTTAAGGATTCCGCCAATATTTTGAGTGCTTTGGTCTTCATCAAAAACAAAATCGTCCCAAGCGCGGTTACGACCCAAAAATCCTTGGATGGGTGGTTTAAACGAATTAAACGGCGCGCCTGTAACACGATAAAATGTTTTTCGCGCATCGTCCAATGAAAGAGAATCTTCCCTGTTCAGCGCTAAAGTAATAGGATCCGATAAGCCGCTGGAACGACGATAACACATCTGCAGCATTAAATCTTTATTTCCTAAAACACGTAACCATTTTATTCCAAGCTGACTTGTTTTAGGGTTATCCGCATGAACCATGTGCATACCTATTTGTGTGACCAAGGTAGGAGCATTTGCGGTAAAAATTGCAACAAATCCCAAAACCAATCCCCATTTTAAACCCGGCATTTTTCCGCTAGATAAAATGTTCTTTCGATATTGTCTTCGAAGAGCTATTGCAGAAATCAAAGAAAAAAGCGGCGCCATAGGCAATAATCCCAGACCCAAGAATATAATTCCAATCGCAGCGAGCGGCAAAATCGGCAAAAAGAGCACCGTGTAGAAAAATGCGATTGCAATGGATGCGCCGCTAAGCTTTCCAAGAAAAATTTGATGCTTTGAGCTGCACTTTTTTGCAGCAAGCCAAACGAAAAAGTTTGCCGGTGGAACAAGACATACTAAGAGAGTGTGCCAAACAGTCGGAATAGGATCAAAAAATAGAGAAGCGCAGCCCCCTGTAAAAAGCTCGTAGCCGATCGCTACAACCGCAAGAATGATGGTAGAAATCACCCAAAAATCTTTTACAAATCGCCAGAGGTTTTTATGATTCTTGGGCTGTTCTTGTTTGGCCTCAAATTTTCCGAAACGGGCGATGATACGGTTAACATCTTCCTCCGCAATTGCAGAAAGTTTGTGGGCTGTTGCTTCTTCTTCAATATGGCGTCGAATATCTGCAATAACTTCTGCAGCGTCGACCCCCGTTTCTTCCAATTGTAGGCGAATTCGTTGGCTATGTTGTTCAAACGCTTTTTGAGCGGATGAAGTCCAATTGATAATTTTATTTTGATTCATAATTTTATTCCTTTCGCCGCAAAGTGCGGCTGGCTTTAATCAGTGATTCGAGATAATCATTCATTAGACGAACCGCCTTTTTGCCCTCGTCGGTAAGAGCATAATATTTTCGCGCTGGTCCTTCCGGGGATTCTTCCAACCGGGTTTTTACAAGCCCCTGCATACGCAAACGCGAAAGTAGTGGGTAAATCGTTCCCTCTGTCATTCCCAACCCTTGCAAATTCACAAGCATTCGAACTAGCTCGTAACCATAACGTTCTCTTTCTTCGAGCGTATTCAACACAGAAAGCTCCAAAATCCCTTTGCGAACTTGTGTAATCCAATTATCAAAGGCGTCTGACATGTCGATATGTTGTTAAACTATGTACCTTGTAACACAAGGTACATGACTTGTCAACATACCAAAATGATTTTTTGCCTCTGTATTTAAATCTGTTACATTTCGCTTCTTTATAGAATCATGCGCAGGTAAACTTTCTATCCATGCAAATTCTTATAACAGGGGGGGCAGGTTTTATTGGTTCGCATGTGGTCGATCGCCTTCTGGCATTAGGCCACCGAGTAATCGGGCTTGATGATTTTAATGATTATTATAACCCATCATTCAAACGAAGAAATCTTGTGGCTGCCTCAAAAAATCCGCGTTTCCGTCTCATCAAAGGCGATGTATCGAACCTTGCAAAGTTACGAAAGGTTTTTTCGGATACGAAACCCGATATCATCATTCATCTGGCTGCTCGAGCTGGGGTACGCCCTTCTGTAAAAGATCCGTTTCTCTATCAACGTGTCAATGTGGAAGGAACCCTCAATGTGCTCGAATGTGCTAGAAATTCTGGCGTTAAAAAAATCATCTTCGGGTCTACTTCGTCCGTTTATGGAATAAATTCGAAGGTGCCTTTTAATGAAAACGATCCTCTTTTGAATATTGCTTCGCCTTATGCAGCAACCAAGCTTGCCGGGGAAGCTTTTTGCCGCACTTATAGCCATTTGTATTCCATGGATATTACGGTACTCCGATTCTTTAGTGTCTACGGCCCACGCGGCAGACCCGATATGGCCGTCCGTCACTTCTCTGAAAGAATATTGGATGACAAACCCATCTCCATGTTTGGCGATGGTTCTTCGAGCCGAGATCACACCTATATTGATGATATTGTGGAAGGCATCCTTGCTGCGACCCAAAAAGAATTTGGGTTTAAAATTTTTAATCTTGGAGGATCCAAAGCTACCTTGTTGCGCGATTTAATTCGTCTCATCGAAAAAGCCGCTGGCAAATCAGCAAAAATCCAGCATTTACCAAATCAAGCTGGCGATGTTCCAAAAACCTTTGCGGATATTCGAAAGGCTAAACAACTGCTCGGCTACAATCCAAAGACGCCCGTCGAGGAAGGTATTCCAAAATTTATGGAGTGGCTTAAAAAAGAACGGCAAGGGAAAACTAAGAATTGAGAATAAAAGCAACCTGTCATTGTGAGCGCTGTTATTGAATTACTGCAAGATTTGGTCCAGATCCCGAGTGTAAATCCGCAAGGGGATCCCGGAACGATCCACATTGGCGAAGGCGCTATTGCCCAATTTGTAGGCGACTATCTTTTAAGTCTTGGGATGGAGGTAGAATTACAATTTGTTGAAAAAGATCGTCCTAATGTTATTGGAAGACTTAAATCCAAAACATCCCGTTGCCATATTTTACTTGGTCCACATTTAGATACGGTTGGTGTAGCCGGGATGGCCATTGATCCTTTTGCAGCAACTTTACGAGATGGAAAAATTTGGGGTCGCGGGGCATGTGATACCAAAGGTTCGATAGCGATGATGCTTACTGCGTTAAGCTTCCTCATTAGCGAAAACTGGCGCTTAGAAAATACAGATATTTGGTTTGCCGGCCTTATTGGCGAAGAAAGCGGTAACGATGGCATTGTTTATTTGATGGAATCCGATTTTTTTCCTAAAAAAGGGGTTAAAATTAACTTTGGTATTGCGGGTGAACCTACGGATTTAAAAATTGTTCACCGTCATAAGGGCGCTTTATGGCTTCGGATACGGATCCACGGCCGTTCTTGCCATGCTGCGGTAGCAGAGACTGGAGAAAACGCTATTTTAAAAATAAGGCGTGCAATGGATTATGTAGCTTTGGATTTACCAAAAGCTTATGCGCATTTGGAAGACCCCTTGCTTGGTAAAAGCAGTTTTCATCTTACAACGGTCCGAGGCGGGACCAAAGTAAATATCATCCCAGACTTATGCGAAATTGAAGTAGATCATCGTTCTTTACCACAAGAGTTGCATTCCGAAATTGTGGAACGCGTTAAAAAAGCCCTTCCAGAGTGTGAAGTGGAAGTTATTTCTGATCGTCCAGGATTAAATACTCCACCGGATAATCCTTATATTCAAAAACTTTGCTCCGTCCTTTCCAAGCAATCTTCCAACACCCAGCTTCCATCTTCCTTTCTAACCGGCGCGCCTTGGTTTGGCGATTGTTCCCTTATGGCTAAGGACGGCATCCCTTCTATTGCTTTTGGCCCAGGATCCATCCATCAAGCACATACGAAAGATGAATTTATTGAGGTCGCCAGCTTAGAGAGCGGGGCTAAAATATTCGTAGAATTTTTAAGAGCTTTGGACTAGGGGCTTTTTATGATATTTGGGCGTATTTATATATCCGTGCTGCTATGAGTGACCATACAAAAAGAGTGCTCGTTTTTTGCTTATCTGGTTTAGGAGATACCATTTTAGCTTCGCCTTCTTTGGCAATCTTAAGTTCCATGCCTCATCGATTCCGTCTAACTCTTCTGACCATGTTTCCCAGCGTAACCGAATATTTGGTGGATCAACAATTTACTAAAGACGTTCGCTTTTTTGACTTTCTTAAAAGTTCGAAGACAGAGATCCTTACTTATCTTTGGCAGCTACGGCGTGAAAATTTTGATGTGAGCGTTATTCCTTACGCCATGAATCGCTTGGAATACAATATGACAAGTTGTTTTGTAGGCGCTCGCTATCGTATAGGTTTCCGCTATCAACGCCAATCATGGCGCAATTTACCTATACTGAA
>CAZNSF010000007.1:0-7299 GCA_964575565.1 uncultured Verrucomicrobiota bacterium
TGTCGTTTGTGTAAATGCGCGAACGGGAGATCCTATTTGGCGATACAAAATTTCGGCAGGCGGTGTAAATGCATCCGTAGTGTTATCCAATGGATTGGTTATTGCAGGTCACGCCGATGAAAACCTTGATTCTTCCGAAATGGGGCGCATCGTGGCAATAAAGACAGGCGCCCAACCGGAAAAAGGTAAACCGGGTCCACTTGAGCTAGATCGTACCGCAGAAGCTTGGCGAGTAAATGATCTTGTTGTAACAAGTTCGCCAGTAGTGGTGGATGATCGGATTTATCAGGTCAATAAAACGGGTGAACTCTGTTGTATCCTAGCAAAGACGGGTCAAGTACTTTGGAAACATAAACTTGGTGCCGATCAACTCCATGCTTCACCTTTGTGGGCTGATGGTAAACTTTATATCCCGATGCGTGACGGGATGTTTTATATTATTCGGCCAAAAGACAAAGGGGTTGAGGTGTTAAGCAAAACACAAATGGAAGGCGAAGCCTTGGGCGCGCCTATCTCATGGAATGGCAAAATTTATGTGCAAACAACGGAACGTCTCTACTGTTTCGGTTCCAAAGGTAATAGTAAATATCTACCCACAGAACCCGAACCGGAAAAACGTGTGGTGCCTGGCGCTATCACACAAATCCAAATTGTGCCAAACGAAGTGGTGCTTCGGCCCGGTCAAAACCAATCATTTGTTTTACGCGGCTTAGATGCCAATGGTCACTTTGTAAAAGAGCTTCAAGGCGGGCAGTGGAAAAAATTTGTTCCACCTACTGCAAAGGTTCGCTCGGAAATGGACGCGGAATTTAATGAGAATGGCTTTCTCACCACCAAACCAACCGCAAAACTTTCTGCAGGTTCATGGGAAGTAACGGTCGGCGAATTAAAAGGATACATGCGGGGTCGAGTTCTACCTGAATTGCCTTACACCGAAAATTTTGAATCCTTTGCGCCCATTGATCAATCGGAAGGTGAGCCAGGCGTAAAATTTGCTTGGCCACCGCTCCCATGGATCGGCGCTCGGTTTAAATGGGATATTCGCGAGAATGATGGTGGCAAAGTACTGACTAAAACATTGGATAAACTTCTTTTCCAACGCGCATTTACTTTTATAGGCGATTCGAACCTGAAGGATTATACTATGGAAGCTGATGTCATGAGCGAAGGCAATCGACGGATGATGTCAAATGTAGGGGTTATTAACCAACGTTACGTGATTAATTTAGTTGGCAATTGGCAACAACTCGAAGTGGTATCCAATCAAGATCGAGTGAAAGTTGCCGTGCCATTTAAATGGGAGCCTAAAGCTTGGTATCGCATCAAAAGCCGTGTGGATGTAGTAGCGGACGGCTCTGGTGTGGTACGAGCCAAAGCATGGAAGCGCGGTGAACCAGAGCCCAGCATGTGGACTATTGAAGTACCTCACAAACACGCGCACGAACAAGGTGCTCCGGGCATTTATGGATTTGCTCTACAAAATCAGTTCCGCGTTTATGTAGATCATATTACGGTAACTCCAAACAAAGAATAAAAGTGGAAAAACTTATGAACAAACGATGGTATCTCTCTCTTTCGATCATTTTGGTAGCTACGTTATCTTCTATCGCACATAGCGAAGATTTCCCCATGTGGGGTCGCACACCAGAGCGCAACATGGTATCGCCCGAAAAGAAATTACCTTCCTCATTTGATCCCGGTAAGCCCAAGTCCGACAGCGAAGAAATTGATATGGCGACCACCAAGAATATCAAATGGGTGGCTAAATTAGGGTCCCAAGCTTATGGCAATCCAGTAGTAGCAGGCGGAAAAATTTTTGTGGGCACAAACAATGAATCTCCGCGCGATCCAAAATGCCAAGGAGACTACGGAATTCTTATGTGTTTCGAAGAAAAAACCGGTAAATTTCTGTGGCAACTGGTCGTGCCGAAATTAGGAGCTGGTAAAGTAAGCGATTGGGAATTTTTAGGAATTTGTTCCTCGCCGTTGGTAGAAGGAGATCGTCTTTATCTTGTTACAAATCGTTGTGAGGTATTATGCCTCGATACCAACGGTATGGCCGATGGCAACGACGGCCCTTTCAAAAACGAAGCCCAATATAGCGCCGGTGCCGGTAAACCATCTAACGAAATAGGACCGATGGGCGCGGATATTATCTGGCAATTTGATATGCGTGATGAACTCGGAGTTTTCCCACACAACATTACCAGTAGCTCTGTTTTGTCTGTGGGAGATCGTCTTTATATCACCACATCCAATGGACAAGATTGGTCGCATCTCAATATCCCATCGCCTTTTGCACCGGCATTGGTTTGTTTGGATAAAAAAACTGGTAAACTTTTAGGTGAAGAAGCCTCTGGAATCAGTCAACGGTTATTCCATTGTAACTGGTCTTCGCCTGCGTACGGTCAAGTTAACGACAAAGGAATGGTGATTTTTGGAGCTGGCGATGGTTTTTGTTATGCATTTGAACCGGTACCAGTAAAAGGAAAGGATGAAAATAATGTTCTCAAAGAGATTTGGCATTTCGATTGTAACCCACCCGACCATAAAATAGATAAAAATGGGAAGCCTTATAAATATCCACATCCTAATGGGCCAAATGAAATCATTGCGAGCCCTGTCTTTTATAAAAATCGGGTATATGTAGCTATTGGTCAGGACCCTGAACATGGCGATGGTGTTGGAAATCTAAGCTGCATTGATGCCACAAAAACAGGTGATATTACAAAGACTGGTAAACTTTGGTCTTATGATAAAATGAGGCGTTCTATCTCGACAGCATCCATTTCCGATGGATTAGTTTTTGTTGGAGATTATGCGGGTACTGTTCATTGTTTGGATGCTGAAACCGGCAAGGTTTATTGGGTACACGAAATGGGCGCTCACATTTGGGGTTCCACTTTGGTCGCGGACGGCAAAGTATATGTGGGCGCTGAAGATGGCAGCGTTGCAATCTTTGCGGTAAATAAAGAAAAGAAAATCCTTAGCCAAATTCATTTTAGCGGACCGGTTTACTCTACACCAATTGCAGCTAATGGTATTCTCTATATCAACACTCCTACCCATCTGTATGCGATTTCTGATGCTGGAAAATAATCCGAACACCTCTCTGTTCCTCTCCCCACTAAAGAGAGGCTAGGTGAGGTTAAAAACATATGTTTAAAAAATTTCTCCTCTTCCTTCTCGTTTTTGGTTTTTATCTTTTACACCAGGACTATTGGAACTGGAAGGAGTACAAGCCTTTAATCTTTGGTATCCTTCCCATTGGATTAGCATATCACGCGGCCTATTCCATCGGTGCTGCTCTCATGATGTGGGTTCTGGTAAGGGTTGCTTGGCCAAAGCACTTAGAATCGATTGAGGAACACAACTCCAAAAAACCTGACCAAGAAAATAAACCATGATTCCGGCCATTGTCGTTTTTATTTATCTGGCGATTGTTATTTATATTGGGGTTTTCGCTTTTCGCAAAAGCACATCTTCGAGCGAAGATTACTTTTTAGCAAGTCGTTCGCTCGGATCTTACGTTTTTTTACTTTCACTTTTTGGCACGAACATGACGGCGTTTGCTATTCTTGGTAGTTCAGGATTGGCTTATCAGCGTGGGATTGGCGTTTATGGATTGATGGCTTCCGCTTCCAGCTTTGTAATTCCATTAAGCATCTTTTTTATCGGCACACGTCTCTGGGCTTTGGGCAAGCGTTTTGGTCACATGACCCAAGTTCAATATTTTCGCGACCGCTGGGAGTGTTCAGGTATTGGCACAGTAATTTTTATTCTTACAGCAGCGATGTTGGTACCTTATATCATTATTGGAGTGATGGGCGGCGGCCAAACTTTAAAGGCTATTAGTAATGGTTATGTAAGTTATGAAATAGGCGGAGCGATTGTGGCAATGGTGGTAATGACTTATGTTTTTTTCGGCGGCATGCGAGGCACCGCGTGGGTAAACGCCTTTCAAACGATTTTATTTCTTTCTTTTGGAACGCTTGCCTTTTTCTTCATCAGTCGAAGTTTAGGTGGGTTCGATCAAGTGATTGAACATTTAGCAAATAATCCAAAAACAGAGTCGCTTCTTACGCGCCAAAGAATTCCGATGGAAGAATTTTTTAGTTATAGCTTTATTCCCCTTTCATCGATCATGTTTCCGCATATTGCCATCATGTGCATGACCGCTAAAAAAGTTACGGCTTTTAAGCAAACAGTCATTTTTTATCCTATCTGCATCATGCTTATTTGGCTGCCAAGCGTATATCTCGGCGTAATCGCGGCTGATAAGTTTCCTGGTTTAAAAACTGGCGAATCGGATGATGTTATTTTACGAATGTTAGCCGCAAACACCGATGTCTGGTTATCGGGAATTCTCGGAGCAGGTATCATGGCCTGTGTGATGGCATCCGATAGCCAAATTCTCGCCCTTTGCACCATGTTTACGGAAGATATCTTCACTTATTATGGAGGCAAAGAACGTTTTGGTGAAAAAGTTCAAGTATGGACAGGCCGTGCATTTGTAGTTGGGATCACGCTGATTGCTTATTTTGTTGCTCTTCAATTGAAAGATAAGGCTGGTATTTTTGAGACTGCCATTCGCTTTGCTTTTTCTGGCTTTGCAGCAATGGCCCCTGTAATGCTCGCGGCTTTATTTTGGAAGCGCAGCACGAAATGGGGAGCGCTTTTGGCTACACTTTGGGTCGCTGCGACCATGATTGGCAGTTGGTATCTCTACGACCATATGATCGCACCAAAACCCGGTCAACCAGCGACAGTGATTTTTCAATCACTTGGGAATATGTTTCTCCGAACACCCGGTAATATTACGATTTATGGTTATCTACCAGTTGTCCCCATGTGTATAGGATCAGCAATCTTGATGGTGATCGGTTCTCTATTCACATCACCACCCAGCCAAGCAACTCTTGAAAAATATTTTCCGTCCAAACATGCCGCCTCTAACCCAAGCTATTGAAATTGCCCGAGAAAAACTCGATGTACATGTTCGCGAAATCGTGCGATGGCATTTTTCGCCGGAGACTGGCTGTCCTTTTTGGCTCGATTGGGTAAAGAAAGCGAAATGGAATCCTGCTACCGAAATAAAATGTTTTACGGATCTTTTACGTTTTCCACATTTCCAAGACGAATGGCTCCGCGATTTGCCTAACGAGGTTTGGGTTCCTAAGCTATATCAAGGGCGGCCTTTTAATATCTTCGAAACAGGCGGCACAACAGGTATGCCCAAACAGCGGATTGGATGGGATGATTATAAAATCGATTACAGTGAATTTTCTAATACCCTTTCGGACGAGCACTTTCCAAAAAACCATTATTGGTTGATGATGGGCCCAACAGGACCCCGCCGTTTGCGTCTTTCGATTGAGCATCTTGCTAATGTCCGCGGTTGTTCCTGTTATTTTATTGATCTCGACCCGCGATGGGTAAAAAAGCTCATTAGCGCCAAACAATTTGACCAAGCCAAGGCTTACATGGCCCATGTGGTTGATCAAGCTGTAACGATCCTCCAACACCGCAAAATCAGCGCGCTCTTTACTACTCCGAAACTTCTCGAAGCGCTCGGCGAAAAAGTCAATGTCGCGACATCAGGAATCAAAGGTGTTTTTTGTGGCGGCACCACCATGTTGCCACAGTATGTTCGCTTTCTTATCGAAGAAGTTTTAGAGAACAAAGTGGCTTTTGTGCCAACCTATGGCAACACCTTGATGGGCTTGGCTGCTAGCCGCCCCATCACAGCCGCAGATCATTATTCCATTACTTACCACGCGCCACAACCTCGAGCAGTGCTGCGTGTGGTGGATCCAAATAAGCCCGATCAATTGAAAGACTATGGCGAGTGGGGTCGTGTGGAATTGACTACGCTTACTAAAGAATTCTTTATGCCGCGTTTTCTCGAGCGTGACGAAGCTATTCGTCGCGAACCATGCCAACTATATCCGTGGGATGGAGTCGGCGAAGTTCGACCCTTCGGCGCTATGGAAAATAATATTGTCGAAGGCGTATACTAATTATTAAGGAATGAGAATGGAGAATCGAAGATAGAGGATGGAATATGGCTATCATAAAAAGTTTTTGAGATTTCTGTAAGTTTGTTCCCAAATAAACCTCTTTTCAAAAAACACTATCTTTCATCCTCTATCTTCCTTCTTCTCTCCCCTCTCCTCCATGCCCTCTCTTCCTCACATTCCCGCTCTTCGGTTCGGAAAATTATATGAAAGCTTGGATAAGGTAGAGGTGGGCGATTGCCGAAATGGCAAACCGCTTGCTTTAGTCAGTCAGGTTAATGCTGGTATTATTCGCAAAGATCTCGCCAAAATTACCGAAGCGCATACTGCGCTCCAGAAATTTACCTGCCAACAATTAATGGAGATTTGTGCTAAAGCCGGTAAACTATTCCTGGAAAACACTTTGCCGCTTGGCGATCAAGGGCATACCCAATCGCCACAGCAATATATAGAAACGCTTTCGGCAACAAGCGGTTTGCCATATGCGATGATCCGCCGGCATATGGCAAAAATCCATTCTAACTTAACCCAAATGCCCACCATCTTAGACGGATTAACGCGCCATTTAGATTTGGCAGTGATTGATCACGGGGTTGGCCAAGATGATGGGAATCTTATTAGTTATTATGCTGCTAGCCAATCATTAGGAATAGTGATGCCCAGCAACTCGCCAACGGTAAATTCGCTTTGGTTACCAGCCGTTGCATTAAAAATTCCAGTAGTTTTAAAACCTAGTCGTGAAGAGCCATGGACATCTTATCGTTTAATCCAAGCTTTAATCGCTGCTGGATGTCCGCCCCAGGCTTTTGGTTTTTATCCGACGGATCACGAAGGCGCAGATGCTATTTTACAATCCTGCGGCCGCGCCATGATTTTTGGTGATAAGGATACAACCCAACGTTATACGAATCTTTCTAAAATCCAAATCCACGGACCGGGTTATAGTAAAATTATTATTGGAGCTGATGAAATCCACCATTGGCCAAATTTTCTAGAGGTATTAGCAAGCTCAATCCTTGAAAATGGGGGGCGTAGTTGTATTAATGCCTCGAGTATTGTGGTGCCTTCGCATGCAGCAGAAATTGCAGATGCGCTTGCAAAAAAACTTGGACCTATTAAGCCTGTTTCCCCTACCGATGAAAAAGCCCAACTTTCCGCTTTCGCAAATCCGAAAATGGCAGCATGGATTGATGATACGATTGAGGAAGGGTTAAAAACGCCTGGTGCCGAGGAAGTGACGAGTAAATCTCGAAATAGTCCACGCAAAGTCATTTTCGAAAAT
>CAZNSF010000008.1:0-4391 GCA_964575565.1 uncultured Verrucomicrobiota bacterium
TTGCGTTAGAAAATAATTATCTTTATGATAGAGCGCGATGCCTTTCCTTTTTCTCCATATTCTCTGCGCTTTTTGTTTCTCCCAAATCTTACGTTACGCACAGGAGCGGAAAGAATCTGTGATGGTCGTTGTTGCCACCAATTATGCTACCGCAGTTATTGCCACGTTCATTTTATTCCATAAAGAATGTTTAAGTGGGCTTTCAATGGCGGCGCCACCTGTAATGATCGTTGCGATTATCAACGGCCTCCTCTACTTCCTACATCTATTCATAGTGGCTTTAGCCTTTCGGAGCGCAGGCGTGGGTATTACCACAGCGGTGATGAATGCCAATGTGGTAATTCCAGTAATCATTTCGTGGTTTCTTTGGTCAGAAATAATGACTCCCTTTCGTTGGGTTGCCGTAACCTTAGTGCCTATTGGGATGTGGTTGATACGTTCGAGTACCCACACCCTATCTATCCAAGGATTACGAAATTATCTTCCTTTATTTGGCAGCTTCTTTATAGCTGGGATGATTAATAGCTTACATAAGTACGTAAGCCTTTTTACTGCCGAAGGAAACCGCGAGGCTTATCAGTTGGGACTTTTTACGGTGGCAATGGTTTTTGCGGTATCAACGACCATTTATCAACGCTTGTCTTATTCCAAAGGAGCTATTGTCTTCGGAATATCCATCGGTTTATCCAATGCGCTAGCAACATTCTTTTTATTGAAAGCACTAAAAGGAATGCCTGCGGTCATGTTTTTCCCAATCGCTGGCTGTTCGTTAATTGGATTAAATCTCGTTGTCTCATGTATCTTATGGAAAGAACGTCTCTCCTTTCGTCAACTAGTTGGGATGCTTCTGATGGTGTTGATTGTGATACTAACGAATAGTTAAAGGTTGTTTTTTGGTACGAGCGAATTTATGCATAAGAAATGCCAAAGGAGGATATAAGGTGATTTTAGATAAGAAATTCAGGCTAGGGCTTTGTTGGATCTATTTATCTATTCCAACACTTTTATTGGGCCAAGGGAAAGTTACCCCTCTAGAAAAGCATTTACATGAAAATTCCATTACGCGCGTTACTTGCCAATATAATGGGAATGAGCAACTCCCTAAAGTTATCGGATTTGCTGCATGCTTTGAAGGAAAAGCTAAAAATGGGATTTTCCATTATAAAGCATATCTTCCCAAAGGGTACTATGAGGATTCTACTCGGCGTTATCCGTGTATGTTTATAGCTTCTAATACAGGTAACGCGGTAATGGGATCTCTCGAAAGAAGATTAAAATCGGATGAGTGGATTACCGTGATGCTAGAGGAATCGCAAAATGGGCCGTGGGAACCTAATGTCGGAAACTTTTTAGCAGCGCACGATGATGCGGTTGCACGTCTACGGATTCAAGAGGGTCTTAAATTTGCAACATGATTTTCTGGGGGGTCAGAAGCAAGCTCTTATTTTGTTCAGATTCGACCCGGTTTTAAGGGTCTAATTCTTCAGGGATTAGGTCCTTGTTCGCCCGATAAATCTTTGTTTTCTGATAGTGAACGGCGTGAACACAAATCTTTTTATTATATCGATGGCCTAAAAAAGGTGGATCACTTCCTTATTTTCGCAGCATTCGGTAAGAACGATGCGAATCGTCAAGAAATAAGCGGGCTTCAACACGATTTTCCACTGGCTCCAGATAAGGCCTCTTCATTGCCGGGTATTCCACTATTAAAGTGCACTTTATTTCCGGGGGTACATAATTCAGCTCCAGCAAAGGTGATGAACGAAGCTTTAGACTGGATGGAACAATGGATTTTTACTGAAGAAAATCCCAGCCCTGAATTAAAAATGGCTTACCGAAATCATTTTAAATTAAAGCTTTCACAACTCGAAAATATTAATTCTCCTGATGAAAAACGTCCTTGCATGGAATATTTACTAAAAATGAGCGAAAAGCATCAATTTCGCACAGACACAGAATTTACCAGCCAAATCAAAGTAATCGAAAATCAATATCACGCTCTTCAAAAATAATTAGGGAAATTAAAAAATACTTGACGAATAGCGCATAATGATATATAGAACTATATCATATGATCAATGTTCTTCTTTCCGTGAGTCCCGGTGATGGACGGCCGATCTATCGACAGATCGTCGATCAGGTGAAAGCTGCTCTTGCTGCAGGACGCCTTAAACCCGGTGATAAGCTGCCCACCCACCGTGATCTTGCCAAAGAACTTGTCGTAGCGCCTTTAACTATCAAGAAAGCTTATGACCTTCTACAAACAGAAGGTCTTATCCAAATGGCGCAAGGCCGCGGCACGTTTGTCAGCGAGCGCGCTTCGAGCATGACTGCACAGGCCCATACCCAGCTTGCAGCAAGAATAGAAGGCGTGGTTCACCAAGCCAAAATCATGGGAATCCCCCAGGATGAACTGCAAAAATTAATTAAAAAGTATTGTTCTAAAATGGAGTAAAACTATGGAAAAACCTATCATCCACCTTGAATCTGTAAGTAAATCGTACAGAAAAAAAGAAGCTATCAATAACCTTACCTTATCTATTCCTCCCGGAGTAAGTTACGGTCTCATTGGCCGTAACGGAGCAGGCAAAACAACTGCGCTTCGGTTGATCATGGGAATGTTACATCCCACCAAAGGCACCGTGCGCGTATTCGATGGCGATCCTGTTACAGAAGCGGAAAGAGTTAAACTACATATCGGTTATCTCGCTGAAGACCAAATTTTCCCGAGTGTTTTGTATCCAGTAGATCTTTTTCGATTCTTCGAGGATTGTTACCCCACTTGGGATCATACGTTTGCTCAATCGTTGATCAATCGCTTTAAAATCCCCACCCAGCGGCGTTTATCCACTCTCTCCAAAGGCGAGCAACGTCAAGTGGGCCTTCTTTGCGCAGTGGCTCATCGTCCCAAACTTCTTATCCTCGATGAACCGGGAGGCGGGCTCGATCCTGTGGTGCGAAGAGGTTTTTTAGAAGAAGTGATCGAACTTTTGGCAAATGAAGAAACGACGGTGCTTTTTTCTTCGCATCACCTCCAAGAAGTTGAGCGGATCGCCACACGAATTGGGATTCTCCACGAAGGTCAGCTGCTTTTAGAAGAAGATCTAGATCGGTTACGGGAAGGATCATGCGAAATTCTTGCAGAACTAAATGGAACGGATCCTTTAAAGATTAAAAAATCATTGCCGAACTGTGTGAGAGCCGTGCGCCATCAAAATAATTGGCTTTTAACGATGCTTTGCAATGAAGCGCAAGCGAGGGAACATATTAACCGCCTAGATGGCGGACGCGTGCAAGAGGTACGTTCTTTAAACCTAGAAGATCTTTTTATTAGACTTGTGGGAGGCGAAAAATGAATCCGCTTTTTCGATTATAATTAAGGGTGTTGCTTCGGGGAATTTCTTCTCTAATTATTACACGCAATCCGATTCTCTGGGCTTTTTTTATCTTAGCAGTGTTCGGAACATTAAAGGGATCTGATATGGAGTCTTTTAGAACAATCTTTTCCATGATTGTTTTTTATGTGCTATTTGTCCCTACCGTTATACAAAGGGCAACGGATCCTTTGGCCTCTACAGTACCCATAAGCGCTAGAGATCGCATTAAGAGCCGCTTCTTTTTTATAACGGGCGTTGGCCTAATAATCTTTATTATCAGTATCAGTTTAAATCCATGTCGTTGGCAGGAGATTATACAACCTATTCATATTACGTATTCTCTTAATTGGGCCTTAAGTGGTTTGTTCGTTTCGCTTCTATGCGGGATTTGTTTGCCAATAAGAGTGCGTTTTTTAAGCATCTTTTTGGTATCAGGTGCTTTCATATTAGTTCTTTGTTTGATGTTTATTTTCTTCGAGCGCCCTTTCTATCTTACAGGAATATTTCTACCCATTATCGCCTTATTAGTTTTTATCTATCAAAGAATCTATCGAAACGTAGAGCTTCTTCCGTCTGCCTCAACCTGGATAGAAAAAAGAACAGGTATTGATGAAAAGTCATCTCAAGAAACTCATCGTTTCATTGGAAAATCTCCAACAGTAACATTTATTCGGTGCGCCTATTTAGGGTCGTTACCAATTTTTTTGGCAGCTTTTCTTCTATTGCTTTGCACCTTTAACAGTCATGTTTGGTTATTTATTGAGTTTTTTTACCTTTCCACGATATTTCAGACTGGACTTTCAAACTGGAATGTTTTCCTCGCAACTCCATGGTCTAGAAAAAGAGCTTTTGCAATTTTGGTTATTCCGGTGCTTCTTCTTTGGTTTCTTGCCACAGGCTTAAGAATGATGATGGGCTATCATTGTTTAGAGTCTCTCTTAATTCTTTCTGCGTTACTTCTCATGGGATTTGTAATCATTCCCAGTCCTGGGTGTACAAAATATTATGGAGATT
>CAZNSF010000009.1:0-3268 GCA_964575565.1 uncultured Verrucomicrobiota bacterium
CCCAATTTCTAATTTTTAATTTTTAACTTCTAACTGCCTAGGTGCCTAGGTGCCTAACTGCCTAGGTCTATCTGCGTAATCTGCGTAATCTGCGGATAAAAATGTTTCTAACTCTTACTAAAACTGCATCACCACGCCTGCACTCCATATTTGCTGACTATAATTAAAGAACCGGATATTGGAATCTGCGTCGGTATAAGTAAACCGCGTGTAAGCACGCATCCAATCAAAGATCGGACGACTTAAATTGATGTTCACAGTATCCACCTGATCATCGCGCGGAAAGGAAAAACCTGATCCAGCTAAACTGTTGGAGTTGTCGTATTGATCGTAGGTATGAACATAAGATAAACTGCCGGTGACTTCCCATAGTAATGGATAAGTAGCGCCAACAATAAAACCATAAGTGCTATAATCAAAATCTCCGCCATCAGAATCGTTGAGAACAGAAAAATAACCTAATCGCGCTTGAAGTTGAGTGTTAGGAACTGTAAAATAGTTGGTCAGCGAAATCGTATGCGATTCGCCGTCACGATCCTGAGCCTTTATGGTTGGAAAATAATGGTCGCTAAGCGCAAAACTATGCGCCAATTCAACTACCGCAGAATCAACCCAACGATAGGTTGCAGACGTGCGCATCGCAGGTTGATTGCGATAATCGTCGCCACCCACTTGGGTAAACTCGTCACTCAACCGGAATGATGCCGCTAAATCCGATGTAAAACTGTGACGATAATCTGCGTACCAATAGTGATCCAAAAGGTCGGAACTAGAAATGGCATTATAAACATTCGATTGAAAAGAGTAACCCGTAGTGACACTATCCTCAGGCGTGAAAGACCAAATACGACTTGCGCTGAATATAAATTCACCAAATCCTGCGCTCTTACCGGAGATATCGCTTGGCAAAGAAAGGCCTTCACCGAGAGCAATCACATTGGAATTATAACCGCCGCCCATTGAAAGGCTTAGGCGCCATGGTTTATCAGCAGCCGCTTCCGCTGGGGGAGTTGTTTTTTTGGCAATTCGTTCCAACTGATCACGCAAAGTCCGGCTTAAAGGTGAATCCGGCGATTCCTGAAGCAACGTGGTAAGATATTCGCCTGCTGCCTGAACATTTTTCTCTTTTTTCTCTAGCATAGCCAGATAAAGTAATACCGTTGGTTTAAGATGAGGATCGCGCTGAAGAGCTTCATTCAATTTTGCTCGCGCTTTTTTGTCTTCGCCCAGAGATAGATAAGATCGACCTAAAAACTCGCTGGTCTGACCACGCCCAGGATTGGTTTGTTCATATTTTTCAAGTTGAACAACCGCTTCTTTGTAAAGTTTTAAACCGAGAAAACTCCAGCCTAATTCGTAGGCGAGATCTGGATTAACCGATCCTTCTGTTTGAGCCTTTGCTAATTTAGCAAGAGCTTCACCGTGACGTCCTAAGCGATTGAGAGCCGCTCCCTGAAAAAAGAGCGCGTCTGCATCTGCAGAATCGGTTTGAACAGCGGCCTCAAATTTTTTGAGGGCCTGTTCGAATTTCTGTTCTTTCAAATCAGTGATGCCTTGTTGGATTAACTCTCGTGATTCTGGTGAAGCAGGCACAAGCATGGGGAGAACAACCCCTAAAGTGAGAATAAATGAAATGAGCAAACGTTTGGATATCATAAGTTAGTTTTTAGTTTCTGGTTTTTGGTTTTTACTTTGTGAAGTCTAATCCTGCATTGGCAGGACCAGATTTATCTCACGCAGAGGCGCGGAGTTCGCGGAGAGAGTTAAGAAGAGCAAGCATCAAGTTAATTTACCGCATGTTAATTTATCGTAATTATTTTGAACTTATTAAATCTGCGTAATCTGCGTAATCTGCGGATAACTTTCTTTCTTTTAAAATTTCAAATATCTTCGGCTAGTTTTTAGTTTCTATTTAGATAAGAATAAATGAACGATCTCTGGCACATAACCAACCATTTAAAGAAGAGCAAGCATCAAGTTAATTTACCGCATGTTAATTTATCGTAATTATTTTGAACTTATTAAATCTGCGTAATCTGCGTAATCTGCGGATAATTTTCTTTCTTTTAAAATTTCAAATATCTTTGGCTAGCCTTAAGCCATAAGAACAAACCTAAAAAGGAGCAGAATTTCATTTTTTTAACCTCAGTTACAATTTAGGATTATTTTATCACTCAAAATTAAGAATTCAATCCTCCTCCGCCAAGGCTACGGCGGACAAGAATTAAGAACTCCGTTATCACAGCCTTGGCGCAGGCGCAGCCGAAAGATTTGGAGTAGGCGAATTAACAGCATCCGTTCGTTGAACAGCTTGTGTCACATGACTCGCAGGAGTCGCAGCTCCGGAGCTAGGTGAACTGGAACCATTGGAAACTGACGGTTGGGATTCGGATCGGTCACGACCCAATAGATGATCATAAGCAGGTAATGCAAGAGTAACACGTTCCATCACGAGCGCCCATTCGTAGGCCTCTCTGGCAGCTGTCTCATTAGTGGCTGGAAAGCGGTGTTCGACAAATTCCATTATTGGCCCATCCTGTTCAGGCATAGAAAGGAGGAAAGTATCATTCTCTATAGAAGCTAGGAGGCTGCCTCCACCCTGCACAAACAGTGGATCTCCCCCGCCAGAAGTTGGTTTTTGGTTGGTGCCTGTACCCGTTTGAGGACTGTCACCTGTACCCGGGGTCGACGGTGTCGGACCTGTTAATGCAGTTTGACTCGAACCACCCGTTGGGAATAAATGTAAAAGTACATCAATGAACACACCAGGATCAATTGCCTCATGAGAAATGGGCACCCCAACTCCATGACCACAGGAACCTCCTGGATCTGGCACTCCATTTTGAGTACCATGTAAGTGAGGCAATCCCGAACATTCACTTGAACCCCCAGTACTTAATGATGAAGTTGGAACAGTGCCTACGCTTAATACGTTAGATTGGTCATTAGCAAAAGCACTAGCGCCTGTCCAAAAAATAAGAGTCAAATTGCAAAGACAGGTTGCAATGATCGTCTTTCGAATCGTTAGGGGTCTTTTCTGATTGATAGTTTTCATAGGATACTTTCTTTCTAGTTAATGTTTATGTTGATTGTTAAATTGTTAAAGTCGAGTACCGTGAGCCATTATAATACTTTTGTCAAATTTTTTTATATTTAAAGCCTGTCCGCAGATTGCGCAGATTACGCAGATTTTTTATCTCACACAGAGAGAGAAAAATAAGTTTTTAGTTTTCCCCACTAAAGGGGGACAGGTTAGTTCTTAATTTTT
>CAZNSF010000010.1:0-3266 GCA_964575565.1 uncultured Verrucomicrobiota bacterium
CTTGGGATTCTATGGGGCACCTCAATTTGTTATTAGCAACAGAGGATACCTTTCAGGTTGTTGTTCCTGAAGAAAAGGGGGCTTCGATATCATCCTATTGGGGAATGGTTGAATTGGTGGAGGGACTTAAAAATGGCGCGTGAAGCCAAGCGTAGGCAAGCAAGTGAGATTCAGGTAGGCGATAAACATCGTTTTGATGTTGAGGTTGAACAACCGCTTGTAGCAGCTTTTGCTGAAGTAAGTGGGGATGCAAATCCATTACACATTGATCCTGATTATGCTCGTACTGCAGGTTATCGCAGTGCTGTAGCCCATGGAGCTCTTCAAACGGCTTGGGCTTCACAAGCTGTAGGAATGTGGCTTATTGGCATGTACTGTTTGGTGCGAAAAATCTCTAGTTCTTTTCTTTTGCCACTGATTTATCCATCTCGAGTTTCAGTGGAATCTACTATTCAATCGTGGTCAGTAAAGTACGGAACAGGACAGGTTTTGGTTTTAATCAAGAACGCGAGTTCCAATGAAATTTTTTCTCAACATCTTGTCGAGGTTGCACTGCATTCCCATTTTCAGGATCAGGTTATTGCTAAACCAGAGACAAAAACAAAGCCATCTCTTACTCATACCTCAGAACCTGGACATTTACGTCCTCTCCTTTTAATGACAGGTGGCACGGGTGGAATGTTGCAACATTTGGTTAGCAGTCTTCTTGCCGACTACGACATGGTATTGGTAGGTCGCTGCGAAGCTACTTTAAATTCTTTATTCACAAAAGCGGATCAACCTAAGGGGCTATTGTTTGTACAGCTTGATCTCGTGAAGGAAATGCACCATTTGGAAGATTGCTTAGAGACTCTAATTCCTCACAAGCGTCATTTTTGGGGTGTGGTTCATGGCGCATCTCTTCCTATCATTCAACAATCTATTCTTGAAACTGAACCTTCACGTTTAATGGAAGAATGGGCCATGACAGCAACAGTGCCTATTCGTCTAGCAAAATGGTTGAGTACGCGGTGTGGGCAACAAGGTGGAAGAATGCTTATGGTTGGTTCGGAGAGCACGAAGTTTTTACCACAGCTTTATGCTTTCCCACGATATCACCTTTATGGGCTTGGCAAACGTTTTCTGCGAGAAACAACACGAGTGCTTGCGCAAGAGTTGGCACAGAAAAAAATCAGCGTTAATGCAGTTCATCCGGGTCCGATTCCCCAAGGAATGAATGCTGGAATGGGTTCTGCTACTATTCGTATGCTGGAAGCTGAAAATCCCATGAAACGACTTTGTCATCCCACTGACATTGAGGCAGTTATTCGGTTTTTTCTATCGGAACGATCAGCTTATATCAGTGGTCAAGAGATCTATTTAAATGGGGGACGTTTTTAAGGGTTATGGACTATCTTGATGCCCTGCGTAAAGCCAACCCTGGACAAGCAAGGGGACTTTCTGCAGCCAAAATTATTCTCTATAGTACTTGGGATACAAAAGTATTGGAAGTATTCCTTAAAGGCTATGCCAATCAAAAAAGCCTGGCTTTGGAAATACATTCTAATGGTTTTGGATCGCTTTTGATTGATCTTCAACAATTTGTAGAAACAGAAGATACGGATCCTCTAACACCTCTTATTGTTTTGCTTGATGAAGAGGTTTTTTTGCCAGGATTATCTTTACGATCAGATGCCGTTGTTGTACGCGAACAATTAGAAAAGTCCTTAGTAGAGGTTGATACACGCATTCATCAATTAGTTTCAGTCCTTAAAAAAATAACAACTCAAAGGCCCGTTTTACTTTTGGATATTATCTCACCGGGTTACCCCTTGTTTCCGGTGCCTTCGTTTACGGAATCCTTTGTTGCTACGATTCATTCTCGATTGCATCTTGCTTTATCAGAATTTTCTGGCGCACACAATTTACATGTTAAAATTCTCGATAGAAGCCAAATATGGTTTGACCTATCGCAGAGCCAAGTTTTGGATGACCGTTTATTATTTACTGGCGGTTGGCCATTCAGCACTCTTGCAACAAGCCGTCTGGCCGATGTCATTACCAATATTCTTTTTAACCCGCCTGACTTACGAAAGTTGCTTATTACAGATGCAGATCAAACTTTATGGCAGGGCATTGTTGGTGATGATGGAGAAGACAAGCTCTCCTGGGTACAGGAAGCGGCAACTTATCGTTTTTTTATTTATCAAAAGACATTGAATCTTCTTATATCAGAAGGAGTTTTAGTGGCTTTAGTTTCTAAGAATTCTGTGGAATCCATTGAATCTGCATTGGATCGTCCTGATTTGGTTCTAAAAAAAACAGGTTTAGTTGATAAATGTGTTTCCTGGTCTCCAAAATCCAAAATGATAGCACAGGTTCTTTCAAAGACGAATCTTCTTCCGAGCGCTGTTGTGTTTGTAGATGATTCCGAATTTGAATTAGGCGAAGTCAAAGCTGCTTTTCCAGAAATTAAATGTTTAAAGTTCCCAGATGACAATTCTACCCTACGGCTTTTCTTGCAAAATCTACGGTCATCGTTTGATACCAGGGTGATTACCGATGAGGATAGGATTCGAACCGATTCAATCAAACACGCCATTAATTTTCATCAAGAAAGCCAGCAGGCTGTTTCTCTTGAGCAGTACCTCGCTAGTTTGGGAATGTGCGCTAAGATGGAACCTATCGACCTTAATCAATCTGAAAGAGCTTTTCAGTTGGTGAATAAAACAAATCAGTTTAATTTAAGCGGGCGCCGTTTTGACTTAATGGAGTGGAGAAAATTCCTTTCTCAAAAAGAACGAATTGCCTACCAACTGCACTTCCATGATAAATACAGCCATTATGGGATTGTTTCAGTCCTTCTTGGTGCAAATGATGGGTTTATCACAGATTGGGTTCTTAGCTGTCGTGTGTTTGGAAGATCGATAGAACATTACATTCTCTGTTTTTTGCTCAAGAGGCTTCGTAGGGATGGTATAAACGCTCTCCGTTTACAGTTTAAAGACACCGGTAAAAATAATCTTGTGCACACTTTCTTGAAGGATCATGCTAGTATTTCGGGTGATACGTGGTTGGTAGATGGGCAGCGATTGCTGCCTACTTTTATTTCCAGTCTTTAATGGCAATTAAATACTCGTATGTTCAACCTTAATTTTGCATTAGACGAGCTTTTCAGAGAGAGAATACAAACACTTTTTTTCGAGTTCTAATGCAACGCAATTAAAAATCTCATTGATTATCAAGCACTTACAGCTTTAATCGACTAATGACTTTTTCTAACGCAA
>CAZNSF010000011.1:0-2512 GCA_964575565.1 uncultured Verrucomicrobiota bacterium
GTACTGGTAAAATAATCAATAAACCTCGCCAGAGAAAGGTTGGTTTAGTGGATGATGGCTTTGGCATTTTTGGATGTTACTTAAAGAGATTGCTTCGTCTCCTGCTATGCGGGAATCCTCGCAATGACGAGCAAATGATATTAGGTTTATCAGTTTCTGAGAAAGAGATTGTCATGGTTTTGTAAAATCTCATGAGAGCAAAATAGCAAATTTCAAGCACCGGAATAGTCTCGCGCTAAGATGTCAAGCGAGCAAAGAAAACATGAGATGTAAATAGCACAAAAACCTTAGCGTCTTTGCGCCTTTGCGCGAAATATCACCATCCTAGCTGCTCATTAACTTTTTCTGTAGAATTTCATTGACCATACCCGGATTAGCTTTGCCTTTAGAAAGTTTCATTACTTGACCCACTAAAGCACCCGTGGCTTTGGCGTTACCAGACTTGATATCCGAAATAATTTTGGCATTAGTGGCTATCACTTCATCGCAAAATTTTTCAATAACGCCAGTATCACTTACTTGGAAAAGACCTTTTTCTTCAACAATTGCTTGAGGTGTTTTACTTGTTTGAAACATTTCTATGAAAACCTCTTTGGCCTGTTTACTATTAATTTTGCCGCTATCGGTAAGCGCCACCAATTCTGCCAGTGCTTGCGGTTTGATGGGCGATTCGGAGAGCGGTTTGCCTGCAACACTTAATTCACGGAGTAGATCATTAACTATCAGGTTAGCCACTCCGTTTGGGTTTTGACCATTTGTAACAGCATTTTCAAAGTAATGCGCTAGTTCTAAATCTGCAACGAGTACTCCAGCATTATAATCAGTAAGGTGATAAGCTTCCACTAACCGAGCTTTGCGTGCGCTTGGCAATTCTGGTAAGGCTTTGCGTACTTCATCTATCCACACGCTTGTAACAATAGGCATTAAGTCAGGTTCTGGGAAATAACGATAATCATGAGCCATTTCTTTGGTACGCATCGTAAAGGTAGAGGCAGTGGTATCATCCCACCTTCGAGTTTCTTGCACCAATTTTTCGCCTCGTGATAAAGCAGCTTTTTGGCGCTCAATTTCGTAAGCTAAAGCACGGCGAACTCCACTGATCGAATTCATATTTTTGATTTCAATTTTTGTGCCAAACTCTTTTTGGCCGACCGGTCGGATTGAAATATTGCAGTCACAACGTAATTGACCTTTTTCCATATCTGCATCGCTGACATTACCGTAGAGAAGGATATTTCGTAGAGTACTTAAAAAAGCGAAGGCTTCTTCGGGACTGGTGATATCCGGTTTAGTCACAATTTCCATCAGCGGTGTGCCTGCGCGATTAAAGTCTACGCCGGTGGAATCTTCGAAATGGAAGGATTTACCTACATCTTCTTCGAGATGGATGCGTACCAGGTCTACATGTTTAGTATTTTTAACCTCTCTTTGGGCATCTTTTGGGTAACATTCTTTCATTAAATCGATGCCACCTTCTAGGCAAATGGGCATATCGTATTGCGAGATCTGATAATTTTTTGGCATGTCCGCATAAAAATAGTTTTTACGATCAAACTTGCAGTAAGGGCTGATTTTACAGCCGAGCATCAGGCCAGTGAGCGCTGTCATACGCAGAGCTTGTTCATTGGGAACCGGTAGTGCACCAGGCATTCCCAGGCAGATGGGACAAGTTTGTGAATTGGGAGAGCTGCCGTAAAGATTGATACAGCTGCAAAACATTTTGGATTGAGTTTTGAGTTGCACGTGGACCTCAAGTCCAATGACTGTTTCGTAAATCATAAGAGGGAGTTTTAGTCTTTCATCATTCAACTTTCAGCTATTGTTTAAGAGCATCTTCGACTCTCTTTTTTTCTTGTTGGTAGCGGGCTATTTCATCGCGTAACTTTTGGGCATGTTCTTTAGAAATAATATCCAGCATCTTTAACTCCCTTTCCACGACATCTTTTTTTTCAAGATAAGCGGCAGCCTTTCCTAAAAGAACAAGAGCATTTGGTTCGGCGGTCCAAGATTGTTGGAGGGGTTCAAGTGCTTTAAAACATTCCTCGGCATCTCCCGTTGCAGCTAAACTATTTGCTAGTTGAAAACGGCTGTTGGAAGAAAAAGAGATAGGATCGAGCACTAATGCTTTTTGGAAAGGGGCAATAGCGTGTTTAGATTTTTCTGCTTTAATGAAAAGGTGACCTAATAAGGTTTGCAATACAGCATTAGATGGTATGGCTGCAGCCGCTTTTTCCACTTGGGGAATAGTTTCCGCCAATGTTCCATTAGTAAGGAGTTGGTTAATTTTTAAAAGATCCCGTTCGCGTGGAAATCGGAACGCACACAAGCATGGTTCCGCAAATTACTGAAGAGACCGTGCGCACTACGCCCGAGGGAAAAAATGCGCTTATCTTGAGAGAGGTAAAGGAAAGAAAAGGCCGCATTCTTATTTTTGTTCGCACGAAGTCACGTACGGAGCGGCTTGCCCGAATGCTGTATGATGCGGGCCACGGAGTCGTTGCGCTTCACGGCG
>CAZNSF010000012.1:0-4196 GCA_964575565.1 uncultured Verrucomicrobiota bacterium
GCTCGAGCATACTTCTAGAAACATCCACTATAAAAGCAATCCTCTCACCTTTATCATGGATTCCCAAAAAAGACACAGGCAATACACCAGCCCCTAACCCAGTGCCTAACCCATCACCGCCCAATCCTCCACCGCCGGTACCGATCAAGCTGCTATTAATAGTTATCGGCCCTGGCTTTACCATGGCTTTAACCTCGGGCAGTGAAATGCTCCCAAAACTCTTCGAAAGAAGACGTTGAGAAATGGTTGGAGGCGCTATCCGATCTTTTTTAGCAGCATTATCCTTATCCGGTTTGCGCACTTTGTACTCAACCTTTTTTACAGGTTGCGGCACGGGTTGGGTAGAAGAAGCTGTAAATGTAGCTTTCCTGTCCGGTTTTTTTAAATACTTAAAGACAACCATCCCACCCATCACCATTAAAATAACAGCATGCAACGCCGCGCTAAAAAGAAAAACCAATACAATGGGCTTACGTATTTTAAAATTTGCCATACTTAAAACCCCCTACGCTATTGCAATATAGTGTTTTCAAAGATTTTGTCAAACAAACTCTTAAAAACTTTTAATCTTCCCAAACGGTAAAAGTGACTCCCTCAATTCTAGCTGCGGCGCAGACATTAAGGACATCGATCACTCGCTCATATTTTGCTTTTGGGGCTGTGGAGATAGTGAGGAGCGCTTGGGTTTTATTGGAATCCGCTAATTCTTTAAAACGTTTGAGGGTTACCGCCAAAGATGATAACTCCCGGTCAGCAGGCTCGCCAAATATTTGCTCATTCATCAGCACCTGCCCATTTGCCTGAACCTGCACAATTTGTTCATCAAACGTTTTAATGGGTTGATTTTGCGAGATTTTACCTGGCAATTTAATGTTCAGCTCATTCTCTGTTTTAATTGCTCCAACGGTGGTCATGAAAAAAAGGATTAAAATAAAGACAATATCCACCATGGGCGCGATTTGAAATCCTAAACCTTGTTCTTGTTCTCGATGCGCACGCATATTATTCTTTATTCATCACTGCAAAGGAAATATCCGATATTCCAGCATTGCCACAAGCTTCCATTACTTTCTGAACATAGGCTGCTGCTGTGTTTCTATCTGCCCGAATAACTGCCCGATAACTAGGGTTCGCCTTCCAACGCGGTTCCAAGATTGGAACAATCGAACCCACATCTTCATATTCAATTTCGTCCATGATCACTATACCCCTATCGCCAACTAACCAACGCACATTAAGGATAGCTTCTGTTTGATGTTTTTTTTCGTTGCTATTTGGGGCAACGGGGAGTGTCAAGTCCTTAGAACTACGCATCACGCTTGCTGAAGTAATTGAAACGAAAAATACCAGTAGAGTTAAAAGAACATCCACCATTGGAGCAATCTGAAACTCCAAATCTTCGTGATGCGGCTGCTTGCGTAATCTCATAAAGCTATTTTCTCAAATTTATCACCGTGGCGTAGTACCTGCAAGTTCTGTATGGGCGTTCCAATTAAGCGGCACATGACAATTCGGGCAAGCCTGATTACTTGTCGTCACAGGATGTTGGCATGATGGACATTGGAAAACTTGTTCTTCCGGTTGCGCTACCTTTATACGCAGCGCTTCGGTTTGGGTAGCTTCTGGCTGTGCCGTTTTAGCGCGTACGACTACCTTTTGATCGGCCCGTTTAGATAGCAGACTTGGGTGTGGTGCAGCTGCATAAACGGGTTCATCGCCAATGACCACTCCATCGAGCTCTTCATAGGGCATCCCCCGGAATAATCCATTGATCACATCTTCGGCATGGGTTGTGGTGCTAGCAATACGGTTGCGGAAGAAATAATAAAATGCAAATCCAGGAATAGCCAAGAACAACCCTGAAACTGTAGCAACAAGCACCTCTCCAATGGCTGCCGCAAGGCCCGAAGGATCAGAAATTCCGCTCGTGCCAAGATTTTTAAAAGCGCTAATCATCCCCAACACCGTTCCAGTTAATCCCAACATGGGTGTAATAACTCCAATTAATGATAAATAGTAAATACGTGTTGATAATGCCGAAACTTCTTTTGCTAAAACTTCTTCCATGGCTACCTCCGTAGCCTCTTTACCCTGGCCAACCATTGATAGACCTACACGAACCACGTTGGAGAGAAAACTAACACGATTTTTGCAGGTTTGATGAGCGCCTGCATAATCGCCATTTTTGAATTGCCCACGCAGCGCTTGTACCAAATCTGGAGGAGCCAGCTTTACGTTGCGCAATCGCATAAAACTATCAATCAGTAAACCTACCATGAATACGGATATCATCCCCAAAGGAATCATGATAACGCCGCCATCCTTTATCACATCCCAGAAAGTTTTGTCTTTGCCATGTTTCTTATTATCGCCTTCCTTTTTATCTATCGATGCTGTTGTCGTCCCAGAAGCAACAGATGGAGCCGCCGTCGCCGGAGGAACAGCCGCAGGGGATGCAGCCGGAGCAGCAGGCGCGCTTGCTGGAGGAACGGCCTCTTGGGAATATGATACCCCGTTTAATAAAAATAATAATGAACAAATGACAAGAAAACTTGATAGGTTAGTACGAATATCTTTCATGGTTTGGATCCTTTGGGTTTGGCTTCCGTAGTTCCAGCTGGGCCGGCCTTCGATGGAAGCGTAGTTGGAGGAGTTGCGGAGACTTTTAATTGGCTTTTTTTAGCCCATGGAGTGTTCGCAAAATTTTTTGTGATTTCCTGATAAATATTTTGAGCGACCTTATGATAATCGATTGGATTAACTGTTGGAGCCGAATTTTTGGTTTCTGGTGTAACCGGAGCAGTAGCGCTCAACGCTTCATAACACTCGGCCGAAATAAATAAGCTTTCTGGGAACGAATCCGATTCTATGCGAGAAAAAGCAATCACTTGACTAACCTCATCAAGCGTAGAACGATAATCTTTCTTGGCAAGATCAAGCCTCGCATGCACTAAACGTTCCACCCCAAATAATTCATGATCGCGAGCGAAGGGCTCGAAGGTCTTTAACATTTTTTCGGCTTCATCGGTTTTACTTTGGGCGGCTAGGCAATAAATCGTCCACATCATCGCTCGAGTGGTTTGCTGGGATTCTGGCAACATACGTAACTTATTGTATAAAACAGCCGCTTCGTCCAGCTTGTTTGCGTGCCTTAACAAATCGGCATGGTCCATGAGCAAAGAAGCTGCATTATTATTGGGCAGGTCTAGATAATTCAGTAACGGCATAATGCTAGGGCCCATCATTACTGCTGCTTTTTCGAATTGGGCAGAATCGATTTCTTGTTGAGCCTGTTTCCAAGTAGTCTCTGGCATGATAAAACGAAGTTCGCTAATCTGGTTGAGCGCAATAGCGATTTCTGCAGTAGATCCTTTTACTTGCATCCGTAAATTTTTATCTGTTCTTCCCAGTAAGACCATCTCGGTATTGTCTCCTTTTAAATTACGCATCCTCACTAGCAATCCGCCTGTTTGAATAGGAGCGGGGGATGGGGAAGGCGAAGTAGTCTCCGGAGTTTGGGCTAAAAGAAAATCATTTATCCCAACCAAACTAAGTAAAATAAGAAAGAACGTTTTCATTTAAGTTTGGCCAATCTTTGTTCTACCTCTTTATATTCAGGCTGGCTTTTGAGCGCTTCCTTAGAGAGCATTTCCTTGTAAACCTCAATAGCTCCTTGGCGGTTGTTGAGCTTTTCAAGGCATACACCTCTTTGCAAATAGGAGAGTGCTACCCATTCTGTATAGTTTTGGTAAAGCACATAGACTTGCTGGAAAAAAGCAGAAGCCTCCTGTGGTTTGCCTAATTCAAAATAACAAATACCCACTTGATAATTACATTCGGCCTTAAGGATTGCCTTCATTTCTTTTGCTGCAAGCACTTTTCCATAAAGTGAAATCGCATCTGCAAATTTACGTTGCTCGCGAAGCATGTCTGCTTCGCGTTTCATTGCTAAATACGCGCTCAAAGAACCCGGTGAACGCTCCTGGGCTTGCCTAAATAATTCCGCAGCCTTTGCGTATTGTTTCTGTGCCGCCTCAATTTCGGCTAATTGCAATGCGGCTGGATCTCTCCATTCTGTTTGGGAATAAAGCTCGAGCACCCGCTGAAGAGCTTTTCGCGCAAAATCAGGCCGTTGAGTTCGAGCCTGCTGCCCCATCCATACCAATACTGCAGGGCTGGAAACTGCTAAATCTTCT
>CAZNSF010000013.1:0-5655 GCA_964575565.1 uncultured Verrucomicrobiota bacterium
CAGGTAAACCCGTTCCTTGCCGAGTTCACTTTCGGTCGCCCATCGGTATTCCATATCAACCCCATGGACATCATAGCCACGTAAACTCCGATATGAATACCTGGCATATCGATATTGGAGGCGACGTACGATTAGGACAAATCTCTTATGCTTACATCGATGGGAAATGCCAAGGCTGGTTACCGCGTGGAGAAGTGATTGTCGATATTGCGCGCGGCTATGAATATGAACCTATCCGCAGCAAGGTAAATATTAAACCCGGCCAACGCGAATTAGTGCTTCGTCTTAAACGATTCCAAAATATGAACCGCGAACGTTATTTTAGCGGAGATACCCATGTACATTTTATTTCGACCCAAGGGGCGCATCTCGAAGCATCTGGCGAAGATCTCAATGTAGTAAATCTTCTCCTTTCGCAATGGGGTCACCTTTTTACAAATACCGAAGAATTTACAGGCAGTCCCAGTGTAGCGCCTGATGGTAAAACCATTGTTTATGCTACCCAGGAAAATCGTCAACATATATTAGGGCATTTAACTTTACTGGGGCTAAAAGAGCCTGTGATGCCTTGGTGCACAGATGGCGCTAATGAAGCAGAACTCGCTGGGAACCTCGAAACTACTCTATCTCGCTGGGCAGATGCCTGCCATGCCCAAGGCGGAACTGTCATTATTCCACATCTTCCAACACCTAACTGCGAACCCGCAGCCCTCATTGCCCTTGGAAAAGCAGATGCCATCGAGATGCTTGTTCATAATTACTATAACCACACCGAATATTATCGTTATTTAAGTTGTGGTTATAAACTACCTATTACCGGCGGCACCGATAAAATGACTGCCGGTGTGCCAGTCGGTATTTACCGCACTTATGTATATATTCCGGAAGACGAACCCTTTACTTACGAAACATGGTGCAAAAATCTTCGGAAAGGAAATACTTTCCTAAGCGGCGGCCCACTCATCCGTTTTCGAGCAGAAAATCAACCCATTGGAAGCACCATTCAACTGCCCGGGAAAGGCGGAACCATTGAAATAGAAGCTTCTGCAGAAAGTATTTTACCCATCCATTGCCTTGAAATTGTAATGAACGGCCGAGTCGTAGCTCGAACAGAAGAGATCAAAGGAAGCCGTCATCTCCGATTAAAAGAAAAAATCAAAGTGGAAAATCACTCTTGGATTGTTGCGCGCTGCGCTGGTCCTAACTATACCACAGCCTTTCATCATGATACTTGGCGTCGCGGTGTGATGGCGCATACATCTCCTATTTATCTTGCCGTAGGCGAGCCATGGTGGATGTTTGATTCAGATACAGCAAATTATCTCGTCACCCTTCTCCATGGCGGCATTGATTATATTCGGAAACGCAGTTTACAATGGAAACCGGAAAGCGTGACTCATCACCATCACCATCACGATCATCTTGAGTTCTTAGAAGAACCTTTCCAACAAGCGATTGCTGCGGTCCATAAACGAATGCACGATCTTGGAATTCCGCATTAAGGGCTCACAATAAAACATTGCTAACCTTACCGCTTCTTCTGCACTTTTGCTGCAACTTTTAAACGAAGCGCGTTTAAACGAATAAATCCGGTTGCATCATTTTGGTTATACGCTTGGGTAGGATCGGCATCCATGGTTGCTATATTGGGGTTATAGAGACTAACGGGACTCTTTCGGCCTGCCGTAATGATATTCCCTTTATAAAGTTTTAGACGAACCGTGCCTGTTACATTTTTTTGACTTTCTGTAACAAGCGCTTGCAATACCTTGCGCTCGGGCGAAAACCAAAAGCCGTAGTAAACTAATTCACTATATTTAGGAATAAGGCTATCGCGCAGATGCATTACTTCCCGATCCATCGTGAGAGTCTCGATCTGACGATGCGCAAAATGCAAAATAGCGCCGCCCGGAGTTTCATAAACTCCACGGCTCTTCATGCCTACAAAACGGTTTTCCACTAAATCAACTCGCCCAATTCCATGTTTACCGCCTAATTGATTAAGGGCACGCATGATATTTACTGGTGAAAGCTTTTTACCATTCACAGCTACACAAATGCCTTTTTTAAATTCAAGATATATATATTCCGGTTTATTCGGCGCATCCTCTGGCGAGACAGAAAGTTTATACATTCCTTTGTATTTCGTTGCAGAAGCATCGAGCCATGGATCTTCGAGAATACCCGCTTCGTAACTAATATGGAGTAAGTTGCGATCCATCGAATAAGGTTTTTTAGCGCTAGCTTCGATCGGAATATGATGTTCTTTGCAATATTGAATCATTTCAACTCGGCCCGGGAACCGTTTGCGAAAGCTCTCATCGCGCCACGGAGCGATCACTTGTAATTCTGGTGCTAATGCAGCAGCGGTTAGTTCGAATCGTACTTGGTCATTGCCTTTACCGGTAGCGCCATGGGCAATGGCATCTGCTTTTTCTCGGCGCGCAATTTCTACCATACGTTTGGCAATCAAGGGTCGAGCAATAGAAGTGCCGAGGAAATATTGGTTTTCGTAAATGGCACCGGCCTGGATCATGGGGAAAATGAAATCACGGGCAAATTCCTCGCTTAAATCATCAATATAAGTTTTAGAAGCACCCGTGCGCGCTGCTTTTTTGCCAAGCCCTTTTAACTCTTCCTCTTGGCCAATATCCGCGCAAAAAGCGATAATGGTGGCTTGATATCGTTCTTTCAGCCAAGAAAGGATCACCGAGGTATCCAAACCTCCGGAGTATGCGAGAACAATTTTTTTCATATTGATAAAATATTACCCAATTTCACCTTTTATTAGTTTATAGCTTGCTTAACAAGTATTATGCTATCAGTAATTAATTAAAATAAAAATATGAGAATCTCGCAGAAAGAAGAAAAACAACATTCCTTTTTGAAGTCGTTAGATGAGCATCAAAATATCCGGATAGTTAGGTTAAAAGGTCCTATTGATGTAAGCACAATCCCAGAAATTCAAGTCTTTAGAAAAGAGCTACGGGCGCAGACGGGATTTCAATCGAAACATGTGCTGGTAGATTTTAAGGAAGTAACCCATGTCGATACTTCTTCTGTTGCTGGTATCATTTTAGTGATGTCCGAAATGAAAGCAACCCAACATCGTTTAGGTGTGATCCATGCCGAGCAAACTCTTATCGAGAGAATCAAGTTACTCAAACTTCAGGAGATTATCTCCCTCTATTCAACGGAACCAGAAGCTCTTCAAGCTTTAAACTCTTTAAGATAGCAAGGCTTAGTGATCAATTAGTAACGAGCCGAAGCCGAGCACACGGTCATGGATACCGCTTGTGCGCAATGCATGCCAATAAATTGCTGTATTAATTGCGAGCACCGGTTTATCTAGCCAGAACTCGGCAAGTCCCGCTAGTTTCGCCATGGCAAGATTGGTGCCAACTTGTACGATGGCTTCTACCGAAGTATCGTTAATTTTATTAATGGCATCGCGCAGCATGCGTTCGGATACGTGAGCAATTTGAGCCGGGCTATTACACTTTAAGCCTTCTAGAGCGATAATCTCGTAGCCACAGTCGGTAAAATAGCGGCGTACTTGTTCATCCCCAACTGGCATATAAGGGGTAATCACTGCGATACGATGGATATCGCCATAACATTTTAGAGCGGCGCGTACGGCATCCGACCCCATGGTGACTGGAACCCCTCCCGTTAATTGATGCATCCGTTCCATTAAACGGTTGCTTCCCTCAAGACCATCCCAAAACGTTTCGGATGACATACCCAGAACCAGCCGGTCCGGATGGCAAGACATTACACTTTGGGCTGCATCATCCATTGATGAGCGAATGTTATCCATCATTCGATTAAAATCATCATCGTTTCTGATAGGATCATCCGGGATATATAACCTACCGAAATGGTTGGTCACGCCGTACGGACGCATATCATCCATTTCCGGCTGCACGGATGTATTTGTCGATGGCGCGATAATGCCGAGCTTAAGGCGAAAGCCGAGTGAGTTTTTCATTTTTTATTCGTAGAAACATACAATGCCTTGAGATCACGAAGCGACATCAAATCCGCGTACTTCTGGCCTATATCGAATAAGCTCGCTCTGTGAGGTTCAAGCGCTCGATCGCCCACACAATCGATCACAACCACCGTAAGAAATCCATGGCTCATGGCATCCACCGCACTTGCACGCACACATCCCGAAGTGGTGCACCCGGCAATGATCACGGTATCTACACGGCGCGCGGATAACCACGCTGCGAGATCGGTACCAAAAAAGGCGGATGGCAGACGCTTTCGAATGATCAACTCTCCAGGTTGCGGGGTGAGCATAGGCACAATCATGCTGGCTGGAGCATTTTCTGTAAGCGCAAGGAGTCCTGGGATTTTCTTAGTAAAAACATTTGCATCCGACGCGTTATCTGCAAAAACAATACGTGTCATGGCTATAGGCCAATGCTGCTGGCGAGCGAATGTGAGTAGATCCACGGTTGCGATCATAGCACTTCCAATATTTCCTCCTCCAAACATCTGGGGATTGATAAAACCTTCAACGAAATCAACAACGATAAGAGCGGGACAAGTACCGATGCCTGTACGGACACCGAACCCTTGTTGGGTATAAACTGAGCTATCCGATGTGTTCATGATTTTCAGAAAAGTATCGTCTACTAGAACAAAACATCCATTGAAATATCATCATCTTATTTTAACTTCATTTAGCAAAGCAGTTTAATTCTACGAAGCGATGATTGCAACTTGCTTCGCGCTGATGCAAGCCAAGGTTCCTTTATCGAAGCTGGTATAAAAGTAAACGAGCTTCCTTAAAATCATCTTTAAGAGTTAAAGCCGCTCTCAAATGTTCTGCCGCTTCACGAATTCTTCCATGCTCAAATAAAGTAGCTGCCATATTGTAATGAACCTCCGCATCGGGATTTAGCTCTAACGCCTTGCCAAAATACTTTAAAGCATCATCAATCCTGCCCTCTCGCACCAAAGCATTAGCCAGGTTAGCATAAGCAATAGCCAATTTTGGATCGAACTGCAGTGCCAGTGCATACTGACGGATTGCTTCAGCAATCTTACCTTGTTTGAACAAAGAAACCCCTATGTTATGATAAGCATTTGCATAGGTTGGGTCGAGTTGTAATCCCCTTTTATAGTGCACAATGGCTTCTTCAAACTTACCCTGCTCCGCTAACACAACTCCCCAGTTGAACTCTGCTTTTGGAAAATTGGGATTAATCCTTATGGCTTCTTGATAATGTTGAATTGCTTCGTCGAACTTACCTTGCTTAGCCAAAAAAAGCCCTAGTCGATTATGCATCGCAGGATTATTTTCTGTTACCTCCAGCGTATGCTTTAAAAGGGTAGTATAATCACGCCAGTAATGTACTTGATGCCAGCTTACCGCCATCAACGGTACCAAACCAAAACATGCTATGGTTGGTAACGCTACCTGCTTCCAACGCCATCTCGAGAGTAACTCCGGCACACTCCAAGCTATCATGATAAAAATTCCGATGAGCGGCATATAGGTAAAACGATCTGCGCGCGCGTTATTAAGACCAAGAGTTGGCACCAAGGCGCCTAAAAACCATAACCATCCTATCAGTAAATAAGGTCGGCGCTTTCTCTCCCGAACTACCCAAATGGTAATAGAAACTAAAAATAAGGCTG
>CAZNSF010000014.1:0-3280 GCA_964575565.1 uncultured Verrucomicrobiota bacterium
CAAGCTTTGGTGGTTAATAGTATTCAGGAGGTTTCAGCTGGGAATGCACATACGGTAGCTTTGAAGTTAGATGGTACAGTGTGGGCTTGGGGAGATAATGCGAATGGGCAGATAGGCAATGGAGGTGTTGGATCGAGTGTATCGACACCGGTGCAGGTGAATAATTTGAGTAATATCATTTCAATTGCTGTGGGAGCAGACCATAACCTAGCTTTAAAATCGGATGGAACAGTATGGGCATGGGGAAGAAATAATTTCGGCCAGTTAGGAAATGGGACAACGGTAAATGCAACCAGTCCGGTTCAGGTGCCCAGTCTTAGTAATATTCAGGATGTTGCTGTAGGATCTTACTACAGTTTTGCACTAAAATCCGATGGTACGGTATGGGCGTGGGGGAATAATAATTATGGTCAATTAGGTAATGGAAGTCAGACAAACGTACTCTTACCAGTTCAAGTGAATGGGCTAACCAATGTAACTTGGATAGGGGGAGGGTCGGCTTCAAGCTTTGCTTTGAAGTCAGATGGTAGTGTGTGGACGTGGGGACGGAACAATGCAGGACAATTGGGGGATGGCACGATTGTGGATAAGCTCTTACCTACCCAGATAGGGATTACGAAAGTGATTGGGATATCATTTGGGAATACTCATGGGATCGCGATGAGAGCGGATGGGAATGTTTGGACATGGGGACAGAATGTTTATGGCCAAATCGGTAATGGAACGAATAATAACGCTCTTACACCTACCCAGCCCGGCGTGGACCTTTTGCCTAACAAGTGAGCTAAAATTAAAAGCTTAGGAGGGCGGGAGTTTTTAACCCAAAATTTGCATTAAACACGGAAGAAACGTTATTGGTGATTGCTTTTCAATAGGATCGGGAGAAGACCTTGTGAACAAAAAAGTGCGCGCAAATTTTGCCAAAGGCCGAAAGCGTTCGGGGTTCAACCCCGCAGGTGCGGCCCCGTGGGCAGATTTTGCTAATGCAAAATCTGGGTTTAATAAGCCATGAAACCAGTATTGCTTCTCCCCCTCATGTTAGTAGTGTTCATGGTTCATTGGGCTCTTACGGTCCAGCTTTTCGGCCATGGTGATCTCCATGAACAAATCGATGGTATATCCCACCAAATCGAAAAAGACCCAAAGAATGCTGTGCTTTATCATAAACGCGGAGAACTTTACCGTGCACACGACGATTTTGAGAAAGCGCTAAGCGATTACTCGAAAGCGGAAAATCTAGATCCTAAACTTGATGTTGTTTTTCTCTCGCGAGGGCGCACTCTTTTTGAGGCAAAACAGTTTGAGGCAGCTAACACTGCGTTAGACATTTTTCTTTCTAGGAACTCGGATCATGCAGAAGCACATTGGCTTCGAGCGCGAACACTTTCCAAGATAGGAAAATGGCAAGCTGCCGATGACGACTTTCAGCGCGCCATTAAACTTACGGCTGAACCCGCACCAGATCATTTTATTGAACGTTCAAAGAATCTGCAGATGAATAATCAGCACGAGAAAGCTTTGGATGTATTAGAACAGGGAATAAAGCACTTAGGCCCGGTGATTATCACTTTACAATTAGAAGCTCTTGACCAAGAGCTTTTTCTTAAACGATATACTGCGGCTTTGGTTCGACTCGACCAGCTTCTTGAATATGCTGATCGAAAAGAAAGCTATCTTATGCGTAAAGCAGAAATTTTCGAAACAATGGGCGATCATCAGAAAGCGCAACAGCTATGCCATGAAGTTTTGCGCACTATCGAAGGGCTACCAGAGCAACAGCGAAAACATAAGGCGATCGTTAAACTTGAGGCTCATGCCCGCGCTCGCTTATCGAATTGAGAGATCCAATTTTTATGAGGGATGCAGTTTCTGGATGTGCCCTATAACAAAACATCTTGTTGATAGGCCATCTTCTTGGTTCAATCTTATTCGATGCCTGATCCTAAACAACCCCATCACGAATCGCATGCGTTACGCGCGCCTACCGAGGTATTAACCCGTGGATATGATCCTAAACTCTCGGTTGGTTCTGCGCGGCCAGCTGTCTTTCGAAGTTCGACTTATGTTTTTTCTAGTCCAGAAGCAGCGGAACGCGCTTTTGATGTCGCTACCGGTCGACAAGAATTAAAACCCGGTGAAAAACTCGATCTTATTTATTCTCGGCTAAACCATCCGAACGCAGAAATTCTCGAAGATCAAATTGTGCCACTCGAAGAAAAGGCGCAAGCCGCCGCAGTTTTTAATTCTGGTATGGCGGCAATCATGACGACTTTCTTTTCGTTTACCAAACCCGGTGATAGCTTTATTTACACGGTGCCTCTCTATGGAGGAACTCAACATTTTATCCACGAAGTGCTTGAGCCATTCGGAATTAAAGGAACAGCTGTGCCTGCTGGAGAAAATCACGCTCTTGACCAAGCCATTCGTCACACCAAAAATTTACGCCTTATCTTTATTGAAACGCCGGCGAATCCCACCATGCGGATGACGGATATAAAACATGCCGCAAAAACAGCTTCGGAATTAAAAGATCCTCCTTTGGTAGTGATCGATAATACTTTCCTTGGGCCTGTTTTTCAGAAACCATTTGGATTGGGCGCTGATATTATCATTTATTCTGCAACGAAATATCTTTCTGGTTTTAGCGATATGATTGCAGGGGTGGTATTAACCAAAGACCCCGGATTGATTAAAAAAATACGTTTAAAGCGCGCCCTTTTCGGCAATATTTTGCAGCCTGATGAGTGTTGGATGCTTGATGGCCGCTTGCCAACGGTTACACTTCGTATGAACCGCCAAAGTAAAAATGCCCAAAGAATTGCGGAACGTTTGGCACAGCATCCATCGATTAAAAAAGTTTATTACCCAACTCTTTTTGATGATCCAGAACAAATCCGTATTCGCAACGAACAATGCAACCATCCTGGCGGCATTTTTTCTTTAGAACTGCATGGCGGCAAAGAAGCTGCATTTAATTTCTTGCGTCGCCTAAAAATTGCGTGGAATGCTGTATCGTTAGGAGGAGTTGAAACCTTGGTTTGTCACCCCAAAACTACAACCCATTCGGAATTAACACTTTCAGAAATGAACCGAGCAGGAATTACCGATGGCTTGATCCGTGTTTCAGTGGGGATTGAGGACTGGCGAGATTTGTTAGCTGATTTTGAAGAGGCTTTAAAAAATATTGGGTCTTGATAAAACTTACTCATAGGCGTTAGCCTAAGAAAAAAATAATTTGCATGAAACAAAAGATTTCAGAGGTAAATCAAAGTTATTCTCC
>CAZNSF010000015.1:0-2731 GCA_964575565.1 uncultured Verrucomicrobiota bacterium
GACTGTCGAAATGCTGCTCATCTTCAAATTGGGGCGACCTGATATTTTACCGATCCATGATCTTGGTATTCAGAAAGGGTTTGCAATTACTTACCGAAAAAGAAAGCTCCCTCGTCCTCAACAAATTTTTGAGCATGGAGAAAAATGGCGGCCTTATCGCACCACAGCTTCTTGGTACTTGTGGCGTGCAGTGGATTTAAACTCTCTTAAAACATAAAATTTATAATTGGAAATGGAATGGCTGGTTGAAGAGAGTGCGCAGAAATGATACAAATACTTTCAAAGCTGTGAATGAAATCATACATATTCCTATAATGTCGAATCGCGAGTTCCTTGAGACTTATGCACAGGCAGGGCGTGTCGGTTTGATCGGCGGTACGACACTCATCGAGAAAGCGATTCGCAGGGCAGAACGACACGTGGATACAGATAAACGTTGGAGTTTATGGTCCCATGCGTTCCTGTTTCAAGGTAAGCGCCGGGATGGGCACCATTGGGTAATTGAGTCGGACCTCCAAATCCATCATAAGCACATCAAGCTCGGTGTGCAAGAGAACCGCATCACGGAGTTTTTCAATGAGAAGACTTACCCAAACCTAGCAGTGCTCGATTTTGAATTAGCGGATGCGCAGGTGGGCGTGCTGTTGCGCGAGGGGCTGGAAATGGTAGCAAATCGCTCGATTTATTCGTTGCATCAGTTGATTGGAACGCTGGTTGCATTACGACACCCACAATTCCGTTCGCAACGAAATCTACTGGCGCGGGAGAAATCGTGTTATTGCTCGGCATTGGTGCAGCACGTGTTTTTGAAAGCGGAGATTGATCTTGCGCCTGGCGTACATGAGTCGCACGGAACACCGGAAGACATTTCCCGGACAACCGTTCCGCACACAACGTACCTGTTGCAACGGACGAAACCAGAGAAAGTTTAAGGATAGAAGCCCGGTGAGAAAAACCAGTTTTAGAGTAATTGCTGTTTGCACTTAATAGTACGTACAGGTATAATATGCCTACATATTATTTATGGCTTTTCCAGGTAACAGATCAGGTGAGAACGTTCGTAAAGGAAGATTATGGCTTTTAGGTCTCCTTGCAATCGCTGTAGTTGCTTTACTTGTAAGCGAAAAAAACAAACTGTCTAAAAGCGAAAATCTTGTCCATCAAGCTGCCTCCGCAAACTCCGTAAAAAAAGCGTCTTCCGTAGAGAGTTCAAATTGGCCGATGTATCGGGGAAACCCCTCTCTTACGGGTTATCTCGAAAGTTCCTTACCCCATTCGCTAAAACTAAAATGGAGCTTTCAAACAAATGGCGCCATTAAATCTTCACCCATCATTGCGAATAACAAAGTTTTTGTGGGATCTAATGATACTTACATCTATGCCATCGATCTAGAAAGCGGCAAACAAATTTGGTCTTTCAAAACAGATAATGCGGTAGAGGCTGCGCCCTATTTCTTTAATGATTCCATTTTTGTAGGATCCGCTGACTCTTTTTTTTATGCGCTGGAAGCTTCTTCTGGAAAACTCCTTTGGAAATACCAAACCGGCGGAAAAATTCTTGGAGCCGCTAATGGAACGCTTTTGGGAGATAAACCAAGAATTTTCGTCGGCAGTTACGATAGCAAGTTATATTGTTTTAATCCTGGAAACGGACAGGTTATTTGGGCTTACGAAACAGGCAGTTACATTAATGGTGCGCCCGCGACTATCAACACCCAAGTAGTTTTTGGAGGTTGTGATGCTACTATTCACACGCTTTCGGTTGCGGACGGCCAAAAGGTCACAGCCATTCCAGCAAACGCTTATATCGCTAGTTCTGTTGCCTTAAGTGGCGTTCATGCATACGTTGGAAATTACGGAAATCAATTTCTGTGTGCAGATATTCAAACCGGGAAAATTATTTGGAGTTACCAAAACGGCGATTTCCCATTTTTTTCATCCGCTGCTATTGGCAAAACCCAAGTGCTTGTAGGCTCTCGCGATAAACGCCTCCATTGCTTAAACCGAGAAGATGGTAAGCCCCTTTGGACATTCCTAACCCGTGGGAATGTGGATAGCTCTCCAGTAATTTGTGGAGATAAGGTAATCTTTGGATCGAATGATGGCCGTTTGTATATGGTAAAACTTTCTGATGGCAAAGAGGTTTGGTCCTACGAAATCGGTCAAGCGGTGACAAGTTCACCTGCTATTGCTCAAGAAATGGTTCTGGTGGGATCCGATGATGGTCATTTATACGCCTTTAGCTCTGGAAATTAAAAAATCATTTTACATCTATGAGCACCACACAAGAGCAAGCCCCTAGCAAACAAACCGCTTTGCAAGATGAAACAACCGCTGGAAATTATTTTGTTTCCAATTATCCGCCTTATGGGTTTTGGACCCCTGAACATGCAGTGGAAGCCTATACTGCAATCAATCGGTTGCCTCAATCAAAAGTTCCATTGGGGATTTACCTTCATATCCCATTTTGCCGCAAACGCTGCCATTTTTGTTATTTCCGTGTGTATACCGATAAGAACTCACAAGAAGTAAAAGCTTATATCGATGCCACCATTCATGAGCTAAAGCTTTATTCCGCAAGTCGCTTCGTCGATGGAAGAAAACCGAATTTTATTTATTTTGGCGGCGGCACCCCTTCGTACCTCTCTGCAGATCAGCTGACTACGTTGACTGATCAGATGAAGAAACTTTTAAGTTGGGAGGAAGCCGAAGAAATTACTTTTGAGTGTGA
>CAZNSF010000016.1:0-6711 GCA_964575565.1 uncultured Verrucomicrobiota bacterium
ACAATCCCCCAATATTTTTCGATTTGAATGGCAAAATTAATACGGTCAAGCACGCCCGTGCTTAATGGCGGAGGAGGCGGTGGCAAGGTTTGATGAGAGAGGGGGGAGGGCGGCATTTTAAAAATTAAAAAGTTTCTCCGGCACAATAACCATATCATCCGGCTGAAGTTCGATATCATTTTCCACCTTGCCGTCTTTAAGAATGGAAAGCACATCCACGATAAGTTTTTCGCTCTTACCATCAGCTGTTTTACGGATCACCTGTACTTTTTTGCCATTAGCAAACGAGGCCAGTCCTCCGGCTTTAAGGATGGCCTGACTCAACGTATACTTTTCTCCGACAGGCATATCTTGTAGGCCTTGTATCTTTACTTGTCCTACAACGGTAACACGATCGATTTTAGGCAGGGTAGGTTTATGAGCTGTTTCTGCTACAGAAAGCAGGACGGTTGCTTGATGATAAAGATCTTTTTCTAATAAGGTTTTAATTTCCCTTTTAGCGTCGTTTAAAGTCTTATTGGCTACAACTGCTTGGCCGAAGTACGGCACCTCAATTTCGCCAGTAGGAGATACCATTAAAAATTTAGCATCGTCACGATCTTCAAGTACCCGATAACTAAGTTTATCACCGATTAGGATAATATAACTTTCCGAACTAACAAATGCAGTAGTGCTAGTAGTATTTGTAGTAGAAGCAGTATCCTCTGCTCCTAAACTTGGAATAGGAAGTAGATGTGCTAATAATCCAAGCAATAGCAAAAAAAGAGAATAGATGATATTACGAAGGTGCATTTTTGATTTAAAATTGATGGATTATATCGAGAAAAACCCGATTTTGCTCATAGTCGTTAGTTAACTGATTAGAATCTTTTTCTGTTCGTTGATATCCAAGGTTTACCCGTGTCGGCTCGAATAATTGATATCCAATTTGTGTAGTAATACCATAACGTGTTGATTTTTCAGCTAAAATTGATTGTGAGTCCTTATTCTGTTGGTAATAAAAGCCTAAAGAAGAAGTAACATTGCGAATCACTTCAGCATTTACTTTATAATCAATTTGGTAGGTATCCGTAAAGTTCGAACCAATGCCTAAGACTGTATATCGGCGAAATTCTATAGAATGGTTTAACCATTGGTTCAATTGGTTTTGGAGCGAGGCTGAATAAATTTCCGATTGAAAGTCTGTATTATCCGCAATAGTTCCCGTCCGTTCATAGGAAGTATCTTGAAGGCCTATACTAGCACTTCCACGCAGGTATTCGGTAATGATTACATCCGCAAAGGTTCCCACCGCATACCCACTGCTACCGTTTTGAATTAACTTTTTATCGTACTCGGTAAACGAATAGGAAGAAAAAATACCCACTGTCCATTGCGAAGCAATAGGAACTCCTGCCTTCATGTGTAGAGTATCCGTTGAATGATCCAGCGAAGAAAATTTGTTTTCTAGGCTTTCAAATGTTTGATGATCAAATCCCCCAGACAAAAAAACTTTATTAAGGTCCCATTCCATACCTACGCCTAGGGTGTTATCCATTCGTTGAAAGGTAGAAACACCGCTAAGTTGAGAGATTGTTACGGGGTCTTGCAAAATTGCAATCCGATCGTGAACATTGAAATGAATCTCGCCAACATAAAAATTAAAATCTAATGCAGAACCAGGCGTAAGGAGAACGTTTTTTGTATCAAGTTCTGGGTGGTCCCAATACTTTGCGTAAGCCAGTTCGAATTTAAGATTCAAAGTATTTAGTTGTGAAATAGGCCAAAGCACCTCAACTCCTACATGGGGCATCGTAATAAAATCTGTTTCGAGCTTATTTTGAGATAAACCTACATTGTCGTTGTATTCTTGATTCAAGCCAGCATTAAACAGAAAGTGGAATTGTCCTAATTTAATATTGTATCGCGAAGGATCAACGTTTCTTGCTTCTTTTTTTTGCCCAGCTGCTTCCGGACCGGTTAATGATGTTCGTGCTTCATATTGAGCGTAGGATATACTACCTCCACTAAAAGTGAAACACAGCATCAAAATCATGCAAGGATATTTGGCTTGCGAAGTCATGGTAAGTATCAAAAGATTGTTTATCAGTATGTCATTCTATTGTCTAGGTCAACCCGTCTTAAAAGTAAAATTTATGCAACTCGTTGAGCTTGTGATATAACCGCTTAAAATCTAGGTTTCTTATGGGCGAGTGGTACTCTTACTATATATATGGTCTAAATACGACTATTTGTGACAAAAATTATCAATTTAACGTAAAAAAGTATGAAGGCCGAGCTTGCCTGCCCAAAGAATAGCTGAAAGGCAAAGTAGGATATAAATCCAGGCGCAGATAGTAACGAAATAACCGGAAAGAATGAATAAACCATCTTCTTCCATCATGCCTAATGATAGAAGAACGGTTGCAAGGGCAGGGATGTTGTTTGTAAACGGGAAAGGCAACGGCAAAGCTAAAAGAATGCCATTGCTTGAGATAGCAATGCTATTGGCCATACGAAACATTGGCCAACTGTGTAAAAAACGAATGCGTGGATGCAATAGTTTTTCGATACGCTTAATCCATGGAACTACCTTTTGGACGATTCGCTCGTAGGTTGAACGGGGAATAGTTTTTTTAAGTAACCACTGTGGAAGTAGCAGGTGTTTATCGAGCATCATTCGAAGGCCAAAGAGTGCAATGATAATGCCTATCGGTGTGGATAATCCTGGTAGTGGTGAAAAAACAAATGGCAATGCCAGAATAAACAGTAAAGCAGGAGATCCTCTTTGATGGATGGCATTCAGGATTTGCTCAAAAGAAATATCTTTTATATCTGTTCTATTTAAGACGCTTTGTAGGTCCTCCGAAAGCTTGGTAGTGGAAGCTTTTGTCTCTCCGTCTAAACGGTTTTCCGATGTTGGGAAAGGCTGTTTAAGTTGTTCGGACATTTAAAATATCTTTTATTGATTGAGATTCATATCACTGCTAGAAATGAGAGTCTTACACCAATCAAGCATTTATGGCTAAGCAAATTTTTGAATGTACAGTTTCAAGGGTCATCCAAGAGATCGTGGATGTTAAGACTCTACATATTGATTGGCCTGCAGGTGTGAATTACGATTTTAAGACCGGACAATTTATTACTATTTATCTCCCCGAAGATCCTAAGACCAAGCGCGCTTATTCTTTATCCTCTTGCGAGCTAGATCGTGGTTTTTTTGAAATTACGATTAAGCGCGCAGGAAATTTCGGAGCGAGAATAAACGATATTGCCAAGGATGGCATGAAAGTAATGGTCATTCCGCCTACAGGTAAATTTACTTTGCCAGACGATCCTAAAAAAGATCTTATTTGTATTGCGGGGGGTAGTGGAGTAACGCCATTTCGAGGTTTTGTGCGCTATTGTAACATAAAACGTCCAGAAGCTAAAATTACCATTCTCTATAGTGTACGTGTGCCTCAAGATATTATTTTTAATGATGAGTTTACCAAACTTTCTTTAATGAACCCCAATTTTTGTTTTAAAGTTACTTGTACGCGTGCTACTCCTGAAAAAGGTTTCACAGGCCAGTGGAATGGTCATCATGGACGGATTGATGCAGGATGGATTAAGGGGCAAGTGCGCGATCAAAATAATACCGTTTTTTACGCATGCGGACCCACAGAATTGGTCGTAGCTACTGAACAGCTTGTGGTCCAGGAGATGGGAATTCCAAAAGAACAGATGCGTACAGAAAAATGGGGGTAAAAAGGCTATGCCCAATACTTTCGGACATCTTTTTCGAATCACTACTTTCGGTGAATCCCATGGAGGTGGTATCGGCGTTATTGTGGATGGGTGCCCTCCACGACTGCCTCTTTCGGAGGTTGATATTCAGCCGGATCTTGATCGTCGCCGTCCTGGCCAAAGCCATATTGTTACCCAACGCAAAGAGGGAGATGTAGTAGAAATTCTTTCGGGTGTGTTTCAAGGACGGACCTTGGGTACGCCTATTGCTATGCTTGTTCGCAACGAAGATGTGCGTGCGGATGCCTACTCGGAGATCAAAACAAAATTCCGTCCATCGCATGCTGATTTTACATATTTTACAAAGTTTGGCATTCGCAATTGGCAGGGCGGGGGACGTTCTTCAGCTCGCGAAACTATTGGACGCGTTGCTGCAGCTGCGATCGCCCGTAAATGGCTACGGACTCAATTTGGAACCGAAGTGATTGCTTATGTAAAACGAGTGCAACATATTGAAGCAGATATTAATCCTGCTCGCGTCAATTTTAAACAGGTAGAAGCGAGTCCTGTTCGTTGCCCTTCGCCAATGACCGCAAAGCGCATGCTTTCTCTAATTGAGCGTATTCGGCATCAGGGCGATTCTTTAGGTGGTGTGATTGAATGCATTGCCCGAGGTGTTCCGGTGGGATTAGGTGATCCTGTCTTCGATAAATTAGAGGCGGATCTTGCTAAAAGTGTTATGTCCTTACCGGCCAGCAAAGGGTTTGAGATTGGTTCAGGATTTGCCGGTACATTCCTAAAAGGGTCGGAGCATAATGATCGGTTTGTTACTCGTAGAGGCCGAATACGCACCTTAACCAATTATTCCGGTGGAATCCAGGGCGGTATTAGTAATGGGGAAGATATTATTTTGCGTGTTGCCTTTAAGCCTACAGCTACGATTATGCAGAAACAGAAAACAGTGGACTCCAAAGGCCGTTCTACCGTTCTTAATCCTAAAGGGCGCCATGATCCTTGTGTTCTTCCAAGAGCGGTGCCAATGGTTGAAGCGATGGTATTGCTTGTACTTGCTGATCACGCGCTTCGGCAAAGAGCAATCAAGTAGTATTTTTGTGTGGAACCTTGCGGGTTACAGTTGAAGCGCTTAAAACAGGAAATTCAAGCCTGTCGTGTTTGTGAGAAACATTTACCATTTTCGCCAAAGCCTATTTTACGAGCATCGGAAAGCGCATCTTTATTGATTGTCGGTCAAGCGCCTGGACAGCGTGTTCATCAAACGGGCATTCCCTGGAATGACCTATCAGGTGATCGTTTAAGGAAATGGTTAAATCTTTCGCACGATGAATTTTATAATGAAAAGAAAATTGCCATTATTCCTACTGGGCTCTGTTATCCAGGCAAAGGCGACCATGGCGATCTTCCTCCGAGACCGGAGTGCGCTCCTCTTTGGCATCCGCGTCTTCTTCAGGTTTTACCTAAAATTCAATTAATTCTTTTGGTTGGAAGTTATGCGCAAGCTTTTTATCTAAAGGAACATGTTCAACCAACGCTTGCTAGGACAGTGCGTGCATATCGTAATTATCTCCCTCTATTTCTGCCACTGCCACATCCTAGTCCACGTAACCAAAGGTGGTTTAAACTTCATCCATGGTTTGAAAAGGAAATAATTCCTTTTTTAAGGAAACGAGTTCGCAATGTATTACGCTGAAGAGATCATATTCGTTTGACTTTGTTCGCGCATAAATTGCGCTACATAATAAGGGCCTAAAGCGCTTTTGCCGGAAGAACCAGATCCTTTCCAACCGCCAAATGATTGTACCCCTGGCCATGCGCCTGTGGTTGCGCCTCCGCGACGGTTACAGTAGGTAACACCAGACTCGATATTTTCAAAAAACATACGCTTTTCCCCTTCGTCTTCAGTAAAAATACCGGCAGTGAGACCATATTCGCTTTGATTCGCAAGTTTAATGGCTTCTTCGAGCGAAGAAACTTCAGCTACAGAAAGAATAGGGGCAAAGTATTCGTCTTGAAACATAGGTGATTTTTTAGACAATAGATCGACAATGGCAGGTTCTACAAAGTAACCATGGGCAAATTCGTCTTTGGTTAACACATTGCCACCATAAAGAATACGGCCCTGTTTTTTTCCAAGGTTAGTTGCGCGTTTGTATGTTTGTACGGCATGGGTATTAATCAGCGGGCCTAAGAAAGTATCACGTGCTAAGGGGTCGCCAATTTTACATTTTTTTGTTTTTTCGAGGAGGAGTTCCAAAAATGGTTTTCGAATATCTCGATGCACGTAAAGACGCGAACACGCGGAACATTTTTGGCCGCCCATTCCAAATGCCGATCGGTAGACTCCTTCGGTGGCATTCTCGAGATTAGCCGATGGCATAATGAGTGCTGGGTTTTTGCCACCCATTTCGGCAATGCACGGTCTTGGATAACTTCTATTGAAGTGATGTAAAAGGCTCAATCCTACAGCCTTAGAACCAGTAAAAATTAGTCCATCAACATCGGGATTTTTAGTTAGCTCTTTGCCTAGTTGACCTCCCGAACCAGTAATAAAATTAAATACTCCATCGGGTAAGCCGGCGTCTCGCATCACTTCATAAATTAGAAGTCCACTGAATGGAGTATCGCTTGCTGGTTTAAAAACAACAGTATTACCACTCACCAATGCACCAGCTGCCATACCAGCGCCTAAGGCCATAGGGAAATTGAATGGAGAGATTACTGCCCATACACCATAGGGTTTTAAAATACTGCGAGTTTTTTCTAGAGCTCCACCTTCTAACAAAATTTCATAGCCGTGGTGTTCTTCCATTAAACGAGAATAATAAAGAATAAGATCTACTGTTTCCGAGACTTCGGCAATTGCTTCGAAGCGATTTTTACCTACTTCCATGCTTAAGAGCGCTGCAAATTCAAACTGACGTTGTGTAATAAGATCTGCAGCTTTTCGCAGTAGAGCAATGCGTTGCTGCCAATCCATTTTTTTCC
>CAZNSF010000017.1:0-3845 GCA_964575565.1 uncultured Verrucomicrobiota bacterium
CGTATTAAAAGTAAAATGAACGGAGAGAAGTAGAAGCGTTTCTAATCATTTTCCACTTTCTAATTTTTAATTTTTAATTTCTAATTCCCAAACAATGCTATCTTCACTTGATCTTGTTCATCAACTCCAAGCCCGCTTCCAGAATATCGTTTCTGAGTCGATAGAATTTCGAGGTGAAGTAACTCTCTTGGTAAACGATGCAGCCCGTATTGCGGAAATCATGCAGCACGCAAAAAAAGAGCTTGGGTTCGATATGCTTCTAGATATCACAAGTATCGATAATTTTGGTAACGAACCGCGCTTTGAAATCGTTTATCATTTATATAGTTTTACTCACCATCAATATCTCCGAATTAAAACATCCGTTGGCGAAGAAAAACCGGAGCTACCAACTCTAACCAATCTTTGGAAAGCTGCTGATTGGCACGAACGCGAAATTTTCGATATGATGGGGATTCGTTTTACCGGTCACCCAGATTTACGGAGAATTCTTATGTGGGATAGTTATCCACATTATCCCTTACGGAAAGATTTTCCGCTCGCGGGATTGCCTACCGAGGACGGTCGAGCGAATCCTGCCCCCATGGCCGGAGGCCCTTTTGTAACTTCACCCGGAGAAAAAACCACAGTTGACCGCGAGCCACATGGCAAAGGCGAAACAGATTCAGTAGTTTAAAGGCAGCTTTTTAAAAGTATGGATTAGAAGAGAAATACAAGTTATTATCTCACAAAGATTAGAGAAAGCGTAGCCTCTGTGAATTCTATGAGAGGGAATCCTTGTAGAAGAAAATTTTTAAAATCATGAAGAAAACTACTCGTTCAGAAACTGATAGCATGGGGCCTATTGAGGTATCAACCGACCGCTATTGGGGAGCGCAAACTCAAAGATCTCTTATCCATTTTGCGATCGGTCACGATAAAATGCCGCGAGAACTTATTCGCGCTCTAGGAATTCTTAAAAAAGTAGCAGCCCAAGTCAATCAAGAGCTAGGTAAGTTACCGAAAGATAAAGCTGAACTCATGATTCAAGCGGCCGATGAAGTGATCTCCGGCAAGCTAGATGATCATTTCCCGTTGAGTATTTGGCAAACAGGTAGCGGTACCCAAACTAATATGAATGCCAACGAGGTGATTTCTAATCGCGCCATTGAATTGATTGGTGGAACTTTGGGCAGCAAAAATCCCATTCATCCGAATGATCACGTAAATATGTCGCAATCTTCCAATGATACCTTCCCTACAGCAATGCACATCGCCGCAGCGGAAGAGATAAACCACAAGTTAATCCCCGCAATCAAAGAATTGCGCAAAGCCTTGGCAGCGAAAATGGAGGAGTTTAAAAGCATCATCAAGATTGGGCGAACTCATTTAATGGATGCAGTTCCTCTTACTTTGGGCCAAGAATTTTCAGGTTATGTAGCGCAACTGGATCATAATTTAGAGAGAATCCAAAATGCCTTACCCCATCTTTACGAGCTCGCCATCGGCGGCACGGCTGTAGGGACTGGTCTAAATACACATCCGGAATTTGCCAAGCGTGTATCAGCAGGAATTGCTAAAGCGACAGAGCTACCTTTTGTGTCGGCATCCAATAAATTTGCGGCGCTTGCTTGTGATGATCCGCTCGTAATGGCTAGTGGCACTCTTAAAACACTTGCTTGTTCGCTGATGAAAATTGCTAATGATATCCGTTGGCTAGGGTCGGGTCCTCGATGTGGGTTCGGCGAACTTATTTTGCCAGCCAATGAGCCTGGTTCCTCCATTATGCCGGGCAAAGTGAATCCTACGCAGAGCGAGGCTATGACGATGGTTTGTGTGCAAGTTCTTGGCAATGATATGGCTATTTCTATGGCAGGGACACAAGGCAATTTCGAATTAAGCGTTTTTAAGCCGGTGATTATCCATAATGTACTCCATTCAATTCGACTTCTCTCGGATGCTTGCCATTCTTTTACGGAACATATGGTGATTGGTATCCAGCCGAACCGAGAACAGATTAAGAAGTTTCTTACTAATTCGTTAATGCTTGTAACGGCTCTTAATCCGAAGATTGGCTATGATAAAGCAGCGCAAGTGGCTAAAAAAGCTCACACCGAAAATAAAACTTTGCGTGAAGCATGTGTCGAACTTGGGTTTTTAAAGGCCGAAGAATTCGATCAGATCGTTCGTCCAGAAAAAATGCTAGGGCCGAGTGTTTCAGGTGAATAAGAAACCAGGGGGAGTTTTTATTTCCTTTTTTCCCCTTCAAGGTATTCGGTGGGAGCAATTCCTTCTAATTGATGAAAGGTGCGAGAGAAAAGCGCGAGACTGCTAAAACCACATTCTTCCGCGATAGCTGTAAGTGTAAAGCTCGAGTGCCTCAACAAATCTTTGGCATGATTGATTTTAAGACGACGCAGATATTGCCTCGGAGAAAGACCTCTTTGGCTTTTGAATAAGCGCGCCAAATAAGCCGGATGATAACCTGTCAGCTTGGCCAATTCGTTGAGAGAAAGATTTTCACGGAATCGCTGTTCCAGAGTTCGTTCCACCTTGGTGATAGCAGAAGAAGCGGTTCCTGCATCAGGCGCAAGGGATTGTCCTTCCAAGATATTGACGATGAGTTTGAGGAGTAAACTAGAGGTTTCTATTCGGAAAAAAGGAGGTTGACGCGAAAAAAGGTTGATAATGCTAAACAAAAGATCTCGCGCTTCGCCAAATAGTTTGGGGCGAACGTGTCCATACATTTTAAATGGTGTGTTCTTAAAAACATCCGGTTGAACGGCAGGGTCTTTTTTATTAAGGAATCCTTCAGGTGTCATTGGTAAATCAGCGTAAGATTTACGATAAATGATGTCGAAGTGGATATACGGAACCTTCATCCGAGGAGGCGCCCATCCTTCCAAAGTACTTTCACTGCCAGGAGGAACCCAATACCAGCCACCGGCTTCCAATGGAATTTTTTGTTCTTCCAGTGTTAATAATCCTTTTCCGCACTCAACATAAAATAAAAGGTAATCACGGAGAATACGCCGTCCAACATGCCAATTTCCTCGTTCTGGGTAAGAAGCAAAACGGACAAAGGGGCTTAAACCAACCAGAGACAGTTCAAATGACTCCATGCAAGAAACCTACACTGGGATCTGTTCAAATGTAAATCCAAGTTTATCCGGAATCTACACGTGCATTTTGTGCGTCACCATTACCGAATTCGGATGTATTGTAGCTGGCTACCCGCTCGTCGTATTCCATACCCAAAACTTTACAGGCATGTTGATAAAACCTAGGCCACCAGTTTTCGTGTTGGGTAAAGCCCAGAGCCTTGTAATCTGGACGTGTTCGATGGATGATTTCGTATGCTTCATCACTCATTTTGTTGGCCTCGGCGTTTGTTTTAAAATTAGGGACATACCATTGCCTGCCAATTTGCGCGTGCAGAACTTCATCTGCCCAATCGTAATCATGAAACGTGGCGCTTAAACGATCGCCGGAAGCAGTGGCTATTTCCCACTCAAACCGTTTGCCTGTTTTAGCCATCAACCCTTGTTCGATACTATGGAGAATCGCATGGCGTTGCAAAGGAGTAAGTAATGTATTTAATTCGTAAGACCATATATGGGGAATACATGCCTTGGTCCAATCGATTCCGTGATGCGCCAAGCCAACTTCGCCCATCATGGCATGGCGCGCTTCATCCCATAATTGACGAGTCATTTCTCGATAGTAATCCCATGGTTTATCCGATGTTTCCATGATGATAGAGGCCATCATTTCCGGTACATCGATTTCACGGATTCGCTTGAAAAGGAGCATTAGGTTTTTTGCTTTTGGCTGGAAAGTTTTGTTTTGGAGAAAACCCAAGCCGC
>CAZNSF010000018.1:0-8583 GCA_964575565.1 uncultured Verrucomicrobiota bacterium
AACCCATCCCCATTGATATCTATCAACATCGATTGATATCCCTTCTGTATAAAAGGCCCACGACCGTTATCAATGGGTTGTCCCACCGATACATCCCCGCTATCATCCAAGATCGTGATTAAATTAATCCCTTCGGCTTCAACATACCCCCCCGTCGCCATATCCCCTCGACCATCCCCCTCGTAATCCAATACAGCAGGAATAACGTGTTCAATAACAGGCATCCCGTAACTGACATGATACGGAAGACCCCATCCCACTTTATAATTTAGTCGAACTGTGTAAAAATAATCCCAAGCCGGATCATCAAAATCAATTCCTTCTATACCAATATCCGGAGGACCAATATTTTGGTCCTCTACCCTATCCAACGCGATCATATCTGCTAACCCATCCCCGTTCATATCCGCAAAACCAAAAATATCAGCCCCTACTGAATAAAAATCATGCTCCAGTAATCCCCAATGATCCACCATATTCCCAAGCGTTAAGGCGTAGTGAAAAGTTTGTAGATACTCTTTAAAAGTGGATGTGCTCTCATCCCATTTCATCAGACTATTGAGCATATTGGGTACATTCGGTAACTCTAATTCCACTCCATCAACCTCTTCGGTCTTCACATACCTCGTATAAATCTCTAATTCCCCATCCCCATCCACATCCACCGGAAACATCTTGTTTAACTGCGTATTCCCACCAAACGGATTAGAATGAAGCTCGTTTATGTTGAGAGGCTCCCCTTTCGATAAAAGTAATTCCACCGTGCCATGCGGATCTGTGAGACGCCACGAATATACCGTTCCTTCCGGCTTTGTATTTTGAACATAATTCCAATAGTCTAAAGACGAATGATACCTCCGAAAAAGTAGATCATCTTTCCCATCATGATCCACATCCGCTACCACAAAACTAGTGTCTTGACGCGGCAAAGGATAAGTACTCGAGTTTAAAGGAGGAGGATTCTCACCATTCATAAAATATAATGCATCTGAATAATTTAATCCTATATCCCGATCTACTACTTGAAATTGTGGTTCTGAAGAACTTTCAGCCCACTCAAATTGCTTTGCCCATAAACTTACCCCATCCTTATCTAACTGACGCACAGACCTCAATAAACTACGGCCTGTACCTGCGCTCGGATTGCCATACTCTAATACGTAACTCCATACCTTCGTATTAAAACCTCCAGGTGTTAATGGCGCGTAGGCTTCAATCGACTTGATCCTCGAATTCATCTCCCTTCGTACCCCATTCTCATACCAAAATTGTTTGTCCGGACGATCCTCATACTTCACAAATACTACTCGCTTTGCTGGTATTGAAGCATCCCCTTCACTGTAAGTATACTCCACCTTCAGAGGACGCACCGCAAACCCATAAGGATAAGTAGTATCTTGCGCAAATTCCGGAGGAGCTTCCCATGTGTACTTGATATAATTTCCGCTCCGATCAATCTCTTTCTTGCAAACCCACATCAACCGTATAGGAGTAGATCCCATACTCTCCTGAGTCGACCCTGGCCCAGTATTAAATTTGCCATCCTTCACACGATACCGCATCACGTTCACTGCCTCGTACATCACAATATGCCCGTCTCTTCTAAATACTATCCAGCTGATAGGCTCTCCAGGCGTATCCTTGTAGGCCACTGCCAATGTAAAACTATCTTCCTCTGTCCGATAGACTTCTCCACCACCCCCCTCATACCCAACCGGTACAGCTTCCCCAGTCCTCACTAATCTCTTCCCATCCAACGCATAACTATCCTTCCCAGGATAATCATTAAAATTAACCCCATCTCTCCTATCTGTAAGAGCTGTATTATCCACAGGACTTGCTGGCACCCTCCCTGCCCGTGTAATCGAAGAAAATGATCCACCCAAACTCCAACTCATACCAGCTAACCCATTGCCGCCACTCGAATTATAACTTAAGGATAAACTAGGAGACATCCCGTTACGCCCAGGAGGTAATTCAATCGGAATTGAACCACTTACACCGCCACTATCGTTCACCTCAAATGAACCAGCCATATATCCTCCAGGATCACTCCTCACCATCGTATCACTCGGAAATGGCGGTAACCTTGATGTCGTACTCCCTCCGCCCCCAGTGGTCGTCCCACCCCCAGTCGTTGTCCCACCACCTGTTGGAGGATCCTGTCCATAAATCCCCTCAGAAGAAACCAACACCGTCCCCACCCCTATCACGGCTACCCTCGCAGCATAGGAAATATAAAACGGTATAGATGTTAATAAATGAACCGGAATCAATATCCAGCTCATCACTCGTAAAGGTAACGATATTCTTTTCATGGCTACTCCATTCTTAATTTCTAATTTTTAGTTTTAAATTTGTATTAAAATTTCTAATTACATGGCTATTTTGCAGTTGCGATCTAACAGTTTCTCATTTCTAATTTTTAATCCGTTCTCTATCTTCTATTCTTCATCTTTCCTCCGCTCTCTCATCCTATCCCCTCCACCTTTCCATTCTTCCTTTCCCACCCCTCTATCCTCAATCCTCCATCTTCTATCTCCTCCCTATCCATCCCCTATCCTCCCTCATTCTCCTGCCCACATAATCCTCCCTACACCTATATATGGCGGCAAAACGCCAAAATGTGACATTTATTTTAAACTATTTTCATTGATACTGATCAATAAAAATCCTGGAAAATGGCTTATGAACCGTTAGTTTTAAGAAATCAGTATCTATTCCTCACCCAAAGCTTTCGCAATGGAGTGATGCCATACTTTATGTAATCGGGTTACAGGAACTGAAAGTTTGGTTTTGCCTTTTACCTTAATTGTTAAATTCAAACCGCCCACCCTTCCAAGCCGATAAAGTTCAACTCCTACGCTTTTACAAATTTTCTCCAGAACCTTTTCTTTGCCAGACGAAATTGAAACGATCACTCGTGATGGCGCTTCGTTAAATAAAAGATCATCGAATCTTCCGGATGGCTTCAGCAAATCAATTTGCGCGCCTAAATGGTGTTCACCAGAAATACAGCATTCAGCTAATGCAACCGCCAAACCGCCCTCACTACAATCATGTGCGCTTTGAATAATTCCAGCGCGAATTGCGGTAGCTACGGCATCCTGAACCTGTTTTTCCTTTTCTAAGCTGAATTCTGGCAAAGGCCCGAGTTTTTTACCAGTGCTTCCAAAAAGATACTGGCTTCCACCAAGACCTGATCCAAAGTTTCCAATCAGAAAAATCTCGTCTCCTTTCTCCTTAAACCATTGGGTGGTAATCCATTTTGGATCTTCAATAAGTCCTACCATGCAAAAAGTAGGCGTTGGATCAATTGCGCCTTCCGGTGATTCGTTATATAAGCTCACATTTCCACCTGTAATCGGCGTATTAAAAAATCGGCAAGCTTCGGCCATACCTTCTACACACTCACGAATCTGCCAAAAGACTTCCGGTTTATAAGGATTCCCAAAATTTAAGTTATCCGAACCTGCTAAAGGCTTGCCTCCAGCGCAAACGATATTGCGGCACGCTTCTGCAACTGCCATTTGCGCGCCTTGTCGCGGATTAATTCGGCAATGGAGCGCATTACAATCTGTTGTAAGGGCAAGATATTTTATGAGATTAGAAGAGTCTTTTGATTGATCAACATTCCCCATCTCCTTCTTACTAAGGAGGGGAGCAGAGGGGGGATGTGTTTGTGTAATTGGCGTATCAAGTAATAAACGAACCACTGCCGCATCTGAACCAGGAAGTACACACGTTGCTAAACGGACCTGATGATCGTACTGCCGATAAACCCAATTCTTAGAAGCTATGGTTGGGTTTTCGAGTAAACTTAAGAGTATCTTGGCGCAATCTTTTGGATCTTCTCGTAGCTCGGCACTCATGGATCGCAGCTCTTTTACCGCTTTTGCCTCCCGCACATAAATCGGAGCATCTTCGGCTAATTTCTTAGCTGGAATTTCGGCAACAGTTTGGCCGCCCTTTTTTACGCGCATCAGACCATCATCCGTTACAAAACCAATTTGGACGGCATGCAAATCCCATTTCTCAAAGATTTGCTCTACAATCTTCTCATATCCTTTCTTTGCAATAATCAACATACGCTCCTGGGATTCCGAAAGCATAATTTCATAAGGGGTCATACCCATTTCGCGTTGAGGAACTCTATCGAGCTCAATTTCAATACCGGAGTTACCGCGACTTGCCGTTTCGCATGTTGAACATGTTAATCCTGCTGCGCCCATATCTTGCACTCCCACCACAGCTTCGGGATGCATAAAGAGTTCTAAGCATGCCTCCAGGAGCAATTTTTCCATAAAAGGATCACCTACTTGTACAGCTGGACGATCTTCTTTGGATTGTTCAGTCAATTCACGCGAGGCAAAGGCAGCGCCTGCTAAACCATCGCGCCCCGTGGCAGCACCTACATAATAAACAGGATTACCAATGCCGGTGGCTCGTCCTTTACGGATTTGATTGTGACGCAATACTCCTAAACAAACTACATTGACTAATGGATTGCCATTATAACTGGAATCAAAATAAATTTCGCCTCCGACAGTCGGCAATCCTAAACAATTCCCATAATGCGCAATACCAGCAACCACACCGGCAAGTAATCGGCGATTTTTGGATAAAATTAATTTATTATTTTCATCTACTGGAAGTTGAAAGTCAGTAATCGGTCCAAAACGAAGCGAATCCATACAGAGAATGGGCCGTGCGCCCATAGTAAAAATATCGCGAACAATTCCCCCTACCCCTGTCGCTGCGCCCTGGAAAGGTTCTACGGCACTTGGATGATTATGGCTTTCGATCTTAAAAGCAATTGCCCAGCCATCGCCAATATCAACTACACCTGCATTTTCATCCCCTGCTTTGACAAGAATTTTAGGACCCGTGGTTGGAAATTTTTTAAGCTCCGGCCTCGTATTTTTATACGAACAATGCTCACTCCACATTACCGAAAAAATGCCGAGTTCGGTAAAATTCGGCTGCCGTCCTAAAATAGAACAGGCTCGGTTGTATTCTTCTTCTGTTAAACCATGTTTCTGGATTATTTCCGGTGCAATGGATGAGTCAGAAAGAATATTTGCCATGTTACTGCTTTTGCATTTTTGAGCGGCGGTTGTAATTATTAAGTTTCTTACGTGCATTTTCCAAATTTGTTTTAAGTTCGGGGGTATCAAGTGTTGGCTCAATTTCATCAAGAAATTTAAACAGTCCATCTGCGTCAGCTTTCGTTTTATTTGAATGACCTGGTAATTGGCGTGGTTGCTCTGGTCCCATTGCGAAAAATTGGGGGCCGGTATTTTCCCATACACCAACAAGGTTACTTATAAAGTACAGTTTTTGTACGGAACTTAAATTTCCCGTAAAGATGTCATACGCAAGCCGACGGAGTCGATCATTTCCATAGTCGAATCTGTATAAGAAAAAAGTCCCCTTCTTTGCAATCACTTCTTTGCGTACTTCCTCTTGACCAAAAAGTCTTATATAAACACTGCTTTGATCTTCTGAAGGAAATTGTGATAAACATTGCATCCAAGAATCTAAAAGCTCAGGCTGTTTTTTAACTAGATCTTCAATTTGCGGAATCATTTCTCGGGCCTGATAATATCCCACTATTTCAAGGATTTGAGAATTTTTCGATGTCTCCAATTGTCCTCTCTGGCCGTTGAAATTAGCAGCTTTCGCTAAAATTTCCGAAACAGCATTGAGAGCTTCTGTCCGATAAACTCCTGGGAAATTTTTTTCGAGATTCCGAGCAGCAATGAGAGCTTCATAGCCAAAAGGAGTAGTTTCGAGCACCTTCAGATTAGCAGCTTGGGCAGTGGGATCATTCATCCCATAAAGCGTATCGAGCAGCGCAACTCGCAACGTATTAGTTTGAATATCACCTCCTCTATGGACCTGTATAAAATACTCATTCAGTACGATATCTTCATTAGTTTTGAGAAATGCTAAAATTACTTTTGAACCTTCCTCCCCAAAGTCTTGGAGTTCTTGGAGGCGCGCCAAAACTCTGGTCCTATTTATTTTTTGATCGCTCGAGTTCTCGATTTCCGATAAAAGCCGTTCCATCACTTCACCTGCTGTTTGCGGAACTCCTTTTGGTTTATTTTCAGATATTGCAATACCTTGATTCTCTCTCTTACTAACCTGTATGTCTTCTTTAGATTTTGGCGTAGGATGAGCTGCTTTACTATTTTGCTTTGGGCTTTGCAAACCTTTCGGCGACTGTCGAACTGATTTTTGTTTCTCAGGTAAAGGAAGCTGCTTTTGGTTTATAGCCGGACGACTAAAAAACCATAGTACACTCAAGCTAATGCTTAAGCCGCCTCCCGCAACAACAATCAATCGTAACTTATTCATTATTCCTTATCATTATCACCATATACAAAGTAAAATAACATCGTGACATGAATATTAGATGATTATCACTCACTTCATGTTCCCAAGCGCTTCTTGTACTTTTTTACGCACATTTTCCAAGTTTGTCTTGAGGTTTGGAGTATCAAGTACAGGTTCAATTTCATCAAGAAATTTAAGCAACCCTTCCGTTTTGGCTTTAATTTTATTTGAACGATCTGGGGATTGCTGTGGCTGCTCTGGTTTCATTACTAAAAAATGCGCCCCACTATCCTCCACTCCACGACTAAGAGCAGTAATAAGCCCTAACTTTTGCGCAGAATTTAAATCTTTTGTAAAAATACCATATGCAAGTCGACGACTTCGATCATTTGAATAGTCAAAACCACCTAAAAAAAAAGGTCCCGCCTCCGTAATTACTTTTTTACGTATCTCCTCTTGGTTAAAAAATCTTGCAAGACTACTGCTCTGATCTTCTGGAGGAAATTGAGACAAACATTGCATCCAATCATACACAAGCCTAGGTTGCTCTTTAACCATATTTTCGATCTGAGGAATTATTTCTTGGGCTTGATAGTAACCAACTATTTCAGAAAGCTCACGCCCCGCTCCTTTCCCGCTGGCTAAAATTTCCAAAACGGTATTCAGAGCCTCCGCGCGATAAACTCCCGGCCAAAAATTTTCAAGATTTCTAGTGGCAAGAATTGCTTCGCAACTTAAAGGAGTAATTTTGAGCACTTCCAGATTAGCGGCTTGGGCAGTTGGATCATTCATCTCATACAGCGTCTCGATCAGCACAATCCGTAATGAAGTAGCTCGAATATTTTTTCCATTAAACCGTATATAACGGTTTAGCTCAATGTCTTCGTTCGTTTTAAGAAATTCGAAAATAGCTTTTGAACCTTCTTCGCCGAAATCTTGGAGCTGTTGAATTTTAGCTAAAATTTTGGCTTCTATTTCCCGATCGTTCGCGTGTCCAACCTCAAATAAAAGCTGTTCCATCGCTTCACCTGCTGTTTGTGGAACTCCTTTTAAATGATCTTCAATACTTGAATATTCAGACACCGCGGCAATCCGTTCTTCTTTTTTCTCAACTTGTGCTTTCTTTTGCAATTTTGGCGCCGCAGAAGTTTGCTTGCTATTTTGTTTTGGACTTTGCGATTGTTTTGAGGCTTGCTGAACTGACTTTTGTTTCGTAAGCGGGGTAGATTGTTTTTGGTCTGTAGCCGGACGACTAAAAAACCATGTTGCGCCCAAACTAATGCCCAAACCGCTCACCACCATAGCTATTAACCGAAGCCTTTTCATTATTTCCTATCATTGTCACCATAGACAAAACGAAGCAATCTCTTTTGTGGATCTCCATGGGTAAAAGGCATTATATACATACAACTATTGGCATTTAGATATAGATGGGATAAAGTGATAACTTGATTCGATTTCTAACTTTTAATTTCTAACCTATGGCTAAGCTTTCGATTCGCGACCTAGATATTCGAGGCCAACGAATACTTGTGCGTGTAGACTTTAATGTGCCGCTTGATGGTGAAGGACACATCACCGATGACTCACGTATTCGAGCAGCCTTACCTACCATCGATTATTTACTTGAACGTGGAGGGCGTGTAATTCTGTGCAGCCACCTAAGTCGTCCAAAAGGCAAACGCGATCCCTTGATGAGCCTACGGCCTATTGCCCAAGCTCTTTCAAACTTAGTACTGCGACCTGTGGCATTTGTCGATGATTGCCTTGGGGAAAAGGTCGAAAAAACTCTTTCCATCATGCAAAATGGAGATTGCCTTCTTTTAGAGAATTTACGTTTTTATCCCGAAGAAGAAGCTAATGAATCTGTTTTCGCCAAAAAGTTAGCTTCCTATGCAGATATTTTTGTAAACGATGCTTTTGGCACGGCTCATCGTGCCCATGCTTCCACAGTAGGGGTTACTCATTATATCAAACAATCTGCTACAGGATTTTTAATGGAAAAAGAGTTGAAATACTTAGGTGAGGAATTAGCAAATCCCAATCATCCTTTTACTGTTGTTCTAGGGGGGGCTAAGGTAAGCGATAAAATCGGAGTAATCGAATCTCTGCTTAAAAAAGCAGACACCCTTCTTATTGGGGGAGCTATGGCGTATACCTTTTTAAAAAGCCAAGGGATCAAAACTGGATCTTCCTTAGTTGAAAATGATCAATTAGATTTAAGCAAAAGAGTGCTTGAAC
>CAZNSF010000019.1:0-6296 GCA_964575565.1 uncultured Verrucomicrobiota bacterium
TATATTAAATAGACAATGCCGAGGAGATCCTAAAAAAGAACTTTCATCTTCTTTGTTCGTTCTTGGGAGTAATTTAGCCACCATGCTACTCCATGAGTTCGAGTCAAAACCCGACGGCATAGATCCTGCCAAGAGCAAGCCATCTTCAGTAGCAATCAATGCGCTTGATAGATGAAAACGTGTGCGGATTTGTTGGGCAATTTCTTGAATTCGTATTTCGCTGCCATCGCCAAGACCAAGGAGTTGATGCAAGGATGATATAGATAGCGGTTTTACCGAAGCAGGCAAGGTGGGTGCAGATTCTTGTTTAAGCGGAGTTGAGGTAACGGATGGAGGTAAAGTGGAAGCAGGTGGAAGTGGAGTAGTAGATAGGGTAGTAACTTCTTTTTCCAAAAAAGGTGCTTTAATGTTTGGATCTACTTCTTGTTTGGTCTGGTGAGAAGGTAAAGAGATAAGCGCTTCTGGCAACTTGGGAAGGATGAGGTGGAGAGGAATTTTAATCTTGATATCGCTACCATCAGCAACCGAAGGATCTACGATTTCTGAAGGGAAAAATGCTAGCAAGGTGTTTAAAGGAATCTGTACGCGTCCTGTAGAAAGTTGGGAAACAATCTCCAAGGTGGATAAAGTAATTATTTTAGGAAGAACAGTATTCCCAGTTCCTTCTGATTTCAAAGCACGATCAGGGAGTAAAGAAAGAATTTCTGAAGTTGGGATTTCAATAGAAGTAGGTGTTCCAGGAGGAAGATCGGTTTTCGATGCGGCCGTTTCTTCTTTTCGAAGAGATGGTATGGATGGTGATGGCGAAGCCTTTTCAAGTGTAAGAGGAATACTTACTTTGGGTTTAAAAATGGCCGATTGGATGCTACCACTTTCGGGAGTAGCTGCCGTAGCAGCTTTCAGTGCAGCAGCTAAACTTCCTTGAGGAGGGATCACTTTCTTAATCACTGCAGGAGAAGGAGGTGCTGGTTTTCCGGTTGAAGACGGCTTAGATGTTTCCATTGAGGGTGGTTTTGGATCTACTGGAGGGACCGGAGGTGGCGAAGAAGGGGGCACCGGTTCCTTTTTGGATTTAAAGAATGGAAGACGGAAAGCCATGATCTAAGTTTTAACGTGATGGTTCTGGAATCGAAGATTAGTCAGTTGATGTACCGGCTAAAACTTCCTCCAAAGTAGTAATTCCTTCTCGTGCTTTTAAAATACCGTTTATTCGAAGGGTGCGCATTCCTTGTTGCAAGGCGAGTTGTTTAATATCGGTGGCACTCGCGCGCTCAATAACAAGTTTTCGAATCTCATCAGACATAGGGATAAGTTCAAGTACTGCGCAACGGCCGGAATAACCTTTGTTTTTACAACGATCGCAACCGCGCCCTTTGTAGTAGATATATTGAGATTCTTTTTTTGGATCGAGTTTCAATTGTTCCCACAGTTTATCAGGTACCTTTTGGGGTTCTTTACAATGACTACAAATTCTGCGCAAGAGACGTTGGGCGCAAGCAAGCGTAAGGCTGGATGTAGTAAGGAACGGCTCAATTTCCATATCGGTAAGCCGAGTAACGGCGCCTGCTGCGTCATTGGTGTGGAGAGTGCTCAAGACCTGATGACCAGTCAAAGCAGCTTCTACGCCAATATGGGCTGTTTCGCGATCGCGCATTTCACCAATCATCACAATATCAGGGTCCTGGCGAAGAATGGAACGTAGGGCCATCGCAAAAGTAAATCCAATATCTGGTTTTACTTGCACTTGATTAATACCTGCCAACTCATATTCGATAGGGTCTTCAACTGTAACAATATTGTATTGCGGTTTATTAAGTTCAGCGAGGGCATTATAGAGAGTACGCGTTTTACCAGAGCCAGTTGGGCCGGTCACTAGAATCATTCCCTGCGGCTCATCAAGAGCGCTCTTAAAAATTTTAAGCGAATCTGGATCCATTCCAATCTCTGCGATATTTCCGGCAATCGCAGATTTATCGAGAATACGGCCGACAACCTTTTCTCCATATTTGGTAGGAAGAAACGACATTCGGAAGTCGATATCACGACCGGCCATTTTAATACGGATTCGACCATCTTGAGGAAGACGTCTTTCCGAGATATCTAGGTGCGCCATAATCTTAAGACGCGAAATCAGCGCTCCCTGCATCGTTTTGGGTGGTGCCGGATAATCAAAAAGGCTGCCATCGATGCGATATCTTAGCTTCATGGACTTTTCATAGCATTCCAAATGGACGTCGCTGGCTTTATCTTTAACAACAGTGGCCAGCATAAGATTAGAAATTCTCATTACCGGTGCAGCATCCGTATCTGTAGAAGTAACATCAATTTGTTCATCCGAGGCTTCTTCGGAAATTTCAATATCCGTGGTATCATCTTTGATGATTTCTTCCATTCCCTCACCTGCTTGGGAATCAAGGTTGGCAATGGCATCCATTACCATGCGTTCTGTGGCGATAAGTGGAACGACCTCCATGCGCGTGATTTGGCGGACATCATCAAGCGCGAGTACATTCAAAGGATCAAACATAGCCACATAAAGCATATTATTAAGCTTAGCCACAGGTATCAGTTGATGGTTTTTAGCAACATCACGAGGAACTAGGTTTCCAATTTCAATGGGGATTTTGATGCGGCTAAGATTGACCGGAGGAGTTCCTAAGACATAACCTGTGCTCACCATCATGTCCTGTTCGGTAACATAGGATTTATCGAGGAGAATTTTAAGTAGGCGGCCGCCCTGGCTCTTTTGTTGCTCCATAGCTTCCTCAAGCTGCGATAGAGATAATACCCCATCGGCAATCATTGCATCTGCAATACGCTCACCGTAAGGCTTCATAATTAGATATGATAAACATCTTTTAATTGTTTTGTAAGATCAAGCGGTGAGGTAAGGTACCACTGAACTCTACCTTTAATTTTTGACTCTACGTGGCTTTTGGCTTGGGCATCAAACGGATTAACTGTGGCAACCAAAAATGTCTTGCTGATTTGATCAAAGGGCAGCACCAAATGTCGCAAGCTAAAATCTTTTTCGAGAAGCGAAGTCTTCGCAACGTCGATATCGTAAAGTGCCAACGGAATGAATGGTAATCGAGTCTTTTCAGCGATAAGGCACAAACTTTTATCTGCGGAAGCAATGCCGCGTTCCTCCAAGAGAGCAATCAAAGAGGGGGCCGGCTTATTGGATGGACTTTCGCTAATGGCAGAAATGATTGCAGAAAGAACATTAGCAGCATCTTTTTCATTGAGTAACTGATGTTCCTGAAAAAACTTTACGAGGGCTTCATTGCTATCCTTAAACCGTCTTGCATCTGCAAATGTTTGTGCTGCAGCAGAAGCAGCCGTTTTGCCATCTTCAGCGCTTCCACCGCCAGCCAGCCCTGCCATTTTCTCTTCCAGTTCTTTAAGGGCAGCAACGCAATCGACTTCATCAGGAAACTTTTGAAGAATCCCTTCGTACTCAAGAATCGCAGATGAGAGTTGGCCAAGGCGAACATAAGCCTGCGCGATTTTCTTCGAAACTCCTACGGCATCTGAATCTCGGTCGAGATTAAGATAGGCTTCTTTAAGAATTTCAAGCGATTGAACATCATTCGGTTCGGTTTCAGCGATTACCTCGAACATTTGTACTGTTTGTAACAACTGTTCATGTTCTGCTTTGGATCGTTTAGATTTGGCCATACGAATTTTTCAGGCATTACTAGTTAAGAGGGGCATAATATATACTAACGGATATCCTCTTCTTCTAGAAAGATAAAATAACTGAATTGAACTTGGATTGCAAAGTAAACTCTTTCTCTATTTTTTTAGAGGCGGTTTATCGGAAACACAGCGAAATCCAATTTGCTGACTTCGTTTTAGTTTAGATTGACTTCGCTCTCGGATGGTTAATCGAACATCCAAAGAAGCCCAAGAGCCACCGCGAATAACAGGTACTTGTTCAGTGGGGAAATCTGGATGAGTATCCCAAGAATCTGTCCATTCTTGAACATTCCCAGCCATATCATTTACGCCATAAGGACTTAGATCTTTACGAACCGCGCCTACTGGTGCCCAAAGGCCGAAGCCATCGATTTTACCAAAATTAGAATCGGAAGTGCTATCACCTCGATCAGCGCCGGTATTAGCTTTGTTTGCATCAAAAGTATTCCCCCATGGGAAAAGATTTCCATCAAGACCACGCGCCGCCTTTTCCCATTCCTGTTCGGTGGGTAAGCGTTTGCCAGCCCATTGGGCATATGCCCAAGCATCGAAATAATCGATATTAAAAACAGGTGTTTGCTCGTAAATTCGTTGCCCATTTAAAGCGGTCTTTTTTTCAATTGCTTCCAAGAGAAGACCCCATTTTTCTGGGGTATGATCTTTGCTAGATCCTTGTTTGGGATGTTCCCGAATGGCCATTTTATTTCGGTTCCACGCTTCAAGAAACTTACGATATTGGCCGATGGTAACCTCATATTTATCAATATAAAAAGTAGGTAAAAAAAGTTTTTTACCATCCTGGTAGATAAAGTCATTTGCTGGCACCTCTACAGCCGTTTCAACATCTACGAGTTTCGGAGCGGATAGTCGTACAACAAAATACCATAAAAGGATCCCACCCAAACAAAATACACTCAATCCTATAGCTAACCATTTTATCCAATCGGTGGATTTAGGTTCTGGCTCTTCAACGGACGTGGCAAGGATTGGACGAACCGCGCGCATTGCCCGAAGGTTAAGATCTAACTGGTTTGCTTCGTGCAATACCATGTTCCAGTCGTTGCAACCTTCCTCAGTTCCGGCCTGTTCCATTTTTTCTAGGAGTGTATTCAATGCTGGTGAAAGCAAAGATGCTTCTTTAACCCCTTGTTTGATAATGGTACTCAGACAGCGAATTTCATTGAACTCACCAGGACTAGCTTCCTCTCCTCCTAGGGTGACATTATTGAGTAGTTTTGGCACTCCCACGTTTGGGATTAAAATTTGTTCTGGGAGAAGACAGGTATGTTGGATTTCGTTCTTTTTTTCATAATTCAAAGCTTCACCGATACTCATGATGATCTGCAAAATAAGTTCTTCCGATAGGAGTCGGTCTTGTTTAAAATATTCTTGGAGATTAACTCCATCGACGTGTTCACGTGCGTAGAAGATAAGCCCATTTCCGGTTCCAGCCTCATAAACAGTGGTAATATAAGGATTTTGAGCTTGTGCCATAGCGCTGGCAAAGGCAGTGAATTGCTGAACTATCTCGCTATTTTCATAAAAACTAGGGTAAAGAACTTTAACTGCTACAGTTCGATGCACGGCAACCTGTAGTGCTTCGTAGAGAACACCCCAGTAATCGGACGCAAGTTTTTGTTGAATTTGAAACGGGCCGACTCTTTTGCCAATGAACTTCTCGGTGTCTATTTCCGATCTCAAATTATTGGATATCGTATCTTCTGGTTCAGTCATGGGTTGTTATCATCTTTAGTTTATAGCACCCGCTTGGGCAAACTTTGTTTGAAGACTTGCGGGCGATGCATAGGAATCTTGAATTTGATCTTGGTAATAAATACGTACGATATAGCCCAAAAAAGTATAAGAACTGCCAAGGTTTTGATCCCGCTTGTGGAAATATCCGCGAGGCACCAAATATTTTATCCTTAAAGTTCGTTCTGTATTTGTAGCCCAGGCTTCTTTAAGTTGAGGAGTATATTTTGCGGCCTTTATGGGAACCATTCCGTCAATCGTTTTTGCTTGATCAAAGAAGATCACTTCAATTTTAGTTTTACCTGCGTCAAGATAAGGTTCAGAGCCGTGTGAAGCGAGGGCGATATTGAGTTCAAACCGCATATCATATAAATCTTCCAATGGAAGCTCTGTCCGTGTTACTTGCACCAAGGAAATAGTATTTGGATGAGATGTTTCTGTAGGAAGGGTTGATGTCGATGGAGATGTCAAAAATAGATTTTTTAGCCGTTCAAGATGATGTTGGATTTCTGCCAACTCGGAACTTTGCGGTGCAGCGATCCCAGCTGATTTTTCCCATTGAAAACGGGCCTTGGCAAAATCACGCCGTTCTTCATAAAATACAGCCAATTTTTTATTGGCAGGCAAATAGTCAGGAGCTAATTGTAAAGCATTTTTTAATTGTTCCATTGCTAAATCAAAAGAACCTTTTTCCCATAAAGCTTCAGCCTGATGGATGAGATGATCGGCTTTTCCTTCAAGTTCTTTTCTTACAAGGTCAATTTCATTTTGTCGTGTTTCGTTCAAGAATAATTCTTGGCCGGCTTTTTCCATAGTCAATGTTACATGATCGCGCACAGGAT
>CAZNSF010000020.1:0-7252 GCA_964575565.1 uncultured Verrucomicrobiota bacterium
CGGTTGTTGTTATATCTCGTTTATTAAAAACCGGCATAGGGATCGTAAATGTAAATGAAGCTCCATTAGCCACAGCGTATGTGTTGTAATTGATGAACCCTTCGAAATCAATCACTTGAGGATGTAGATCGGTAAAATTAATGGTGTAGTTATCCTGACTTACCTCCGGTTTTACGGTTAGAATCACTCCTACATTCATTGGTTTAAAGTTGTTGGGGGAAGGAGCAGCAATAGCTACCCCACCTCCAGAGCCGCCGCCTGAAGATATCTGCGGTGCATCGTAACTATCCGAATAATAAAAATCCCGGGTAATGTTAATCGTGGCTGTAGTTCCACTTTTGGTCGTGATCCGTGGAGCTGATAAAAGATTTACTAACCCTTTTTGAGCTAAGGCATCAATTTGCATTGCGATCCTTTGGCGCGCGTTAATCCCGCCAATATGAAGAACCGTATTCCACCCTAAAGAAGCAATCGTTTCTAAACTATTTGCAACTAAGCCGCCATTAATAGTTCCACCCGATAAAAGGTTATCCAAAGCGCTAGCCTTGATATCCGAAGCGCTCCTGTTGCCACCGGTAAGAGGGCTACCTTGCGTAAGCCCTGTGGTGACGGCAAATGAATCCGTTGGATTTGGTAAAATATTCCACCGGAAACCTAATTCTTCCAAATCGCTTTGGCGTATATCCATTAGCTTTGCTTCAATTTGCACAAGCTTATCCTTGCTCTTTAACTTGTCAAGGGTCGCCTCAATACGATCGAGTTCAGCTTCGGTATGGGTAACAACCATAAAACCAAGATTTTCATCGTATACTACACCTGTCCCGGTCTCCCAGTCTACACCAAGACTACTTTTAAGGTACTCCTTTGCTTCTGCGCTAGAAGCAGCTATACTCACCGCTGGAGCTTGGAAGCCTCCTCCCGCTCCCAATCCTCCTAACCCAACTGCGGCACCGCCACCAGCAGCAGCAGCTTTGATGGCCCCTGTTGGCACAAAAATCCTTCTGGGCTTAAAGGTTTTATCGGTAACGTCTTGTCCAATCACCACTCCCCATGCATCAACTCGAACTTTTAGAGGAGTTGATGCGAATTCGGTGATATCCTGAAGAGCTTTACTTAATGATACTGGCACAGTTATTTTATAAGTGATTCTAATATCCGTTGCTGGAGGAGATGGAGCAACAGGTGCAGCTGGAGCAACAGGTCCACCGCTAGGAGCCTGTGAACGTTTATAATTGATATTCACACCCTCTTTCTCTGGATCCTCTTCTTTACTCTTCTTCGCTAAATAATCAATCGCTTCTTGAATGGAAGCCTCCACAAAGTTAATGTCTTTAATCATAATAGTATTTAACTTCTTTTTAATCTTTTCCTTTTTGCCGCCTAATTCTATATCTTCTCCCGAAGAACTCGATGTGCCAACAGCCATTTTCGGACGTTTTAATGGCAGCTGCCATCCTTTATCAACATCCAGGATTTCTTCCGTCTCTGTTTGGAGTTTAGCTGCATAAAGCTTTTTCGATTTAGCATTTTGTACCTCACGCAAACGATGATAAGCAGTTGCGCTATAAGGATCGAGGGCTAGAAGTTCTTTTAACTTTTTTTCGGCTTCGTCGAACTGTTCGCTTCTCGCGTAACTCTCGGCCATACGATAAAGCTCAAGAACTCTTTTCTGCCTAGCAACAAAATCAGCGTTCGAAATCTCCGGCGATGGCGCTACCCCCGTTTGTTCATCCCGTTTTTTCTTAGTATCCAAATGGTCGCTTGCATTGCTAGCGCGTTCGTATAAAGAAAGGGCATCTCTATTCTTAGGATTTCGCTGGAAGGCTTCCTCTGCTCGTTTCATGGCCTGGGGATAATCCTTTTTATCGTAAGCAATACGAGCTAATTCGAGTAAACAAGTAGAGACCCCTTTTTGGATTTGTTCGTTCTCCACGGAACTCGCAGGGGCATTACTCAAAAGCTTGCTGGCATCCTGATAATTCTCCAAAGCTTTAGCGTATTCAGCAGCCGCAGCATTGGCTTCGGCATCGTTGATTAATTGTCGGCTTCGAACAAGCGCCTCCTGCCTCCGAATTTGTTCAGCTTGCAAGGCACTGGCACCATCTAGCGCCGTTTTTTTTGATTGGTTCGGGTCCTCTTGCGCAAGAAGCCAAAAAGATATCACGAGCGAAACAAAAACGGTTAATTTAATCCAACCTGTTTTATAGAATATTTTCATAAAGCGGACTTTCTTTAAATGATTATAATGAAGCCTAGTACACTAAATACCGCAATAACAAGCCCTGGTATTTTAAGCCACACACGAGAAAACTCGAGTTTCCTTTTTTTAAATGTTTATCGTTTACCATAAAATAAATTCGCACAGTGTTCCATACTCCTTACGGAGCTTTTGTCTTCCTCTCTTCTGGACTTAACATAGGAATTGTAATTTCTTCTGCTGTCGACAGGTCGGTTCTCTTGACTTTTACAACAGGCATATCGTTATTCTTTGTAACGCTAATTACCTGATATTCAACATCTTTCAAAGAAAATAATGTTTTTTCTTTCACTTCGATATCGCGTTTGTCAATTAGAAAATAAAGGGTTACATATAAATCTTTAAAAGATCCAGGTTTGTTTAGGATTAAAATAATTGGAGCTTCTTGGCCTTTTTGCAAGGTTAACTCGGAAACATCCACCTCAACAATAGTTGGGTTACCATCCCGATCTCTAATATTTGGATTTGGTTGTTTTATGGAGTGGCCATGAAACTTGCCAACCCTATAACCAGGATATTTTTTATCAAGAATCTCCTCTCCTTCTTTGTGGAAATACTGCGCCTTATCTTCCCAACGGGTGATGGTATATGTTTGGTCGCCAGCAGCCCCTACATAGGCTACAAATCTAAACGGAAAATCTTTCTGGAACACCTTATCGATACGTAATTTCTTTGCAACATCAGGTTTGCTATTGGCATCGGTTGGATTGGTTTCAGCCTTGTATTCTTCAAGATTATTAAAACCATCCTCATCAGGATCATCCATACCCACAGATTTTGTTGTCGAAAAATTATATTTTTTTAACCACCAATAAGGGAAGCCTTCTGGAGATGGTTTATCCACATCCGTCTTTGGATCCGAATGCTTTGGGTAACGGCGTTGAGGCTCTAAAACTTTCATCCAATCAGCAATAAAAAGACGATGACTATTATTGGTGCTCCAAGTAGGAGGATTCTCAAGTAAAGCCTGGGCTGCTTGCAGTTTTTGCAAATCCACCGGCCCAACCGCTTTGATGTTCGTTGGCCCCTTTTCTTCCTTAAACTGTGTTTCAATATTATTTACCCGTACCAATAACCAAGCTAAAAAGATAAAGGCTAGAAGCGCTACCACAATTAAGATTGCTCGCTCGTAGTAATGGCTTAAAAGACTGACCGCCTTTGAAACAAATTTTTTCATTATCTAAAATTTCGTAGACTCTTTCATTTGTTCTTTTTAGGAGGTTCCTTTTTATCGGGTTCTTTGCGAGGCTTAGAAGGCTCTTCCGAAGAAGGAAATTCGATATATTCAATACGCATTCCAACAATAATTTTTTCCTCTCCAAACACAAAAGGCAATTGAGTAGGATCACCTGGCGTTGCATCTTTCGGCGGCGGGCTTGATTCTGGCAAAGTACCTCCTTCTGGAATAGGCTGCACTTCTTGGGCCGAGGGAGATAAGATCTCTTTAGCTTGGCCGACCAATTTATCAGCCTCCTTTTCATCAATAGGTTTCGGTTTTTCATTTTCTATATTTAATCCTCTTACAAGGAAAATATGGGGCATTTTAGAAAGACAAAGACTATTCAAAAAGGTACGTAAAGATTCCGTGGTACACTCTATCTTCAATTGAAAAGGCATTACCCGGTAGAGATAATTCGTTTGGCTAATATATTTAAAGTCATTTCCCATCGAAATAAGAGGCTCTGAAGATGGCGAGTAAACATCGGAGGAGGACACAATGCCTGTTTTTTCAAACTCTGCGCGACGGACCGCCTCAATTTTACTAACTTTGGCATGGGCCAAAAGGTTGATTAATATCCTTGTAATCTTAAGCTGTTTAAGAATAAGAGGAGCATCATTATCTTTGGGCGCAATTTTTCCGTAATCTTCAAATCCGAATTTAAATTTCGGAGGAGGGGGATACCCAATAGGGTTTTTCGAATCTCCCAATAACTTCTCCATATCTTGACAAACACGCAAAATTTCCGATTGAGCGGATGACCCATTCTTTGCTTCGAGGGGCAAAGTGCTTTTATATAAACCCCCAAATGCTTCCGAGAGAAGTTCTGCTTCTGCTTGCTCGTTCTTGCGAATCGTATTTATATTATTAGAAGACGGATAAGGATTTCCACTCCATAATCCTGTACGGTTATTTTTCGCCTGATCCCGTGCATCTCTGGCAAGTTCACTTTTCTCGATCTGCCTTTTCAATAAGTAAAGGCTCCCTAAAAGGAGGACAACAAATCCACCTATCAACCCCAAAAACAGGGCATTTTTCTTAGCGAAATTGATAATAGAATTCATGGTTTACCGATATTGCCCTAGTAAGGAATGGGTGTTTTTAATTTTACCTTTAAAGTAAAAGGAAATGTCCAATCGCCGAGACGGGGAGTCTCCCTGTTAGGCATATCAGGTTTTTCCTGGAGAAAATAGGGTGACTTTGAAAGTTTTTCTCTAAAAACATCAACCGTCTCTAAAGGGTCACTCGCATTGGGATTATTCAAGCACAAACCCTGAATCTCGAAAGCTGTAATTTTTTTGATTTGTCGAGCAGTGGGAGCAGCGGGACCGGGCAGCTTCGGGGCTCCTCTTCCTTCCTGGACAATTTCTTTGCCAAAATTAATTTCCGTTTCTCCATTTTCGCCGCTCTTAGGCACCAACTTCGTAATCCAAATATCTTTAGGCACCAATTGATTAAGATCTTCAAAAAAACCTAACCAAAAATATCTAGCCTCAATCACTTGCTGAACTTGGGCGGATTCCTCTTGAACCTTTGCTCGTGATTTCTCTGCTTGTTTGATATCCGCTTTGATCTTTTCAAGGTTGGCAACCTCTATTTTAACTCCGTCCAAGTGCCCTTGATACACTTGGGTAATCCGCCAATAGTAAAGCCACCAACTCCAGACAATACAGAGAATACCAATCATCGAAGCTGTAAATAATGGGATTTTTTTTGCAAACTGATGGCGTTTGGTGATCGAAGGCGGCACCAAATTAATTTCAATAGGGCATTGGATATTCTGTCGTAATCCCAGTCCCACCACTTCTGCCATGGCATGCGCTGCTTTTTCTAATTCATCGGGAGGAACTTGGATTTGGATATTCTGGAATGGATTAAAATAATCAACCTCGATCTCCATTTTCTCATTAAAAAAATGATCCGCGTAAGGGATGGTAGAACTACCGCCCAAAAGCAAAAGCTTCTTGGGTGAGGTGCCGTTTTGCTGGTTCTTGTAAAAACTAATGGACCGTGATACCTCGGCATGCAGCCGTGTCATTACATTCCGAATAATTTTGCTAAGCCGAGCGGTAGATTCCATCTCGGGCTCTTCGTAAGCGCCACCGAGCCCAACAAAACCATCTTTTCGTTTTAAATCTTCTGCTTCTGAAAATGGGATTTCAAATTCTTGGGCAATACTTTGTGTAATGGTGTTTCCCGCGATGGAGACAGGCCGTATATAAACTTTGTTGGATTCGACAAAAATGAGGTTTGTAATCCGCGCGCCGATATCCAACAGCAAGGTGCAACCTTGGCTAAGATCATAATTATAAAGCGCTGCATTATAGATAGCAATAGGGGCTACATCCACCACATCCACTTCAAAACCGATTTTTTCAAAACAAGAATTTAAACTTTCAATAATTTCATTTTTAATAGATACCATCAATACTTCCATGGATCCTTCAGCCTTGCCTCCCACCGCCTGAAAATCCCATACCACTTCTTCCATAGGAAATGGCGCGCTTTTCTCGGCTTCGAAATAGACTGCTTGCCGAAGTTTTGCTTCTTCAGCAACAGGAGGTAGTGGCATAAAACGAGTGAGCACCATCTGTCCAGAAACAGATATAGCTACCTGCCGGGTTTTAAGGTTCTTCTTTGCGGTCAGTTTTTTAAGCGCCGAAATAATAAACGGAGCACGGTCTTCATCTGAAGTCGGATCCATTTCCAGAGGTACTTGCCCAAAATTAACAAGCGCTAACCCTTCATTTCCTACGGAGACAAACTCACCAAGCTTAATCGTGCTTGTGCCAATATCTATACCAAGAAAATGTTTGGCCGCCATAATGAATCAAAAATGATCAAGCAGCATCATCGGACTTTTGTTCATTTAAAATGCAACCGGCAGACCTGTGGGTTTAACTTGTTCGTAATACTCATTAAACGCAGGCGCCCATGGGGACTGGGTTAAGTTGAGAAGAACCCCATTCACCGGCTGCTTTTGTTCCCAAAATCTCCCATACCTTTGCTGGCTTTTCCACCATTTTGTATCTTGTAGCACACCTTTATAGACCACCTGTACCACAATTTCTGGAACGAACTGCTGAATACTGGTACCTCCATATTTTTTGACGGTGTTGGCATCTAGGAAAACAGGCACAAGAGTTTTTCTGCTATTTCCAGCGCTTTTCTGCACGTTCACAACCGTTACGCTTGCAGTCAATACGTCGTAACTTCCTGGTGGCACAACTTTTACTGAAGGGGCATAATCGATACCTACATAAAACTTAATCTGAACTTCATCTGCCCATTCCGGTTTACTTTCTAACTCGGTTTCAATAATTAACCACTTACGATCTGCTGATCCGTTATCAACTGCCTGAATACCTCGTTGTAATATTGTTTGACCATGGTGATTGATTGTGTAGAGGGGGGCGCGAACAAGTTCGGCTTCAATTTTCTTAACTGTAATTTGGGGTTGAAGCTGTTGAGCTAAAACCGTCTGGTTTGTTAGGGTTACAAAAAGACCTAACATTATTAAAAAAAGACATAATATTATTTTCTTCATGCTAACCTCCTTGTATTCAGACAGATGTAAACCCCTTCGGCTCATTTGACAAGTAAAAGTGTACTAAAAATTGAAGTTCCCCCAGCCTCATCTCATTAGGGTCTTTAATGGAATTCTTTCACGGAAATCCGCTGAAGTTACATCGGCGAAGGCGGGTGCAGAAGAAATTCTCCTTAGTTCCCACCATTCAAATCAGCTAAAAGAAGCTTCATCATTTTAACATCCGGCG
>CAZNSF010000021.1:0-3692 GCA_964575565.1 uncultured Verrucomicrobiota bacterium
TAGGCCACTGAATATTTAGGTGGAATACTCAAACACATATGGATGTGATTGGGCATAGCATGGGCTTCTATAATTTCTATTCCCTTCTCATCACACAATTTTCCGAGTATTCTCCCAACTTGTTTACGAGTTGCACCATAAAATACTTTCTTGCGGTATTTCAGCACAACGACTAGATGATGCTTACATTCCCACCTGACATGGATTTGTTTGTTGTATTCGTGCATAACGTTCTCCTTTCTAGGGGAACGTTATGCCACACGCTTACAACGGCCAAGCCTTGGTGAGTCCGCCGCCAGAGGCGGCGGCTTGCCTTATTAAGTCAATAAAACAGCTTGCACGGCATCTTGGGTATATTGGGAGTTATTCGTGGTCCGCAAACAAACACGCAGAATCATGGGCGTATGGCGCCCTACCAATTCGGTAAACCGGGATTCTTCTCCTGTTTGGAGATACTCATCCAACAACTGGCCATCGCTTTTAAGGTTCATGCTATTTATCCTACTATACTACCATTCCCTATCCGTACCAAAACCTAACAAAAATTTATCCGCCTTCGCCAGAATACCCCGCAGCTTGCTGCGATTGGGTTTTTCATTCCTCTCTCCATTATTTGCGGGTTATATCATCGGTCGTTTGGGTTATTGAATCTTTCTCCGTCGCAGGGACGTGACGGACTACCAGAATTTGAACTAAACTCTCTTGATCTGTGAGAATATAAATTTTACAAAATCATGACAACTCCTTTTGCCTGCTATGCTAACTTTTTGGAAATTCTAAAAGAAAGGAAATTTTATGAAGCTGAAAATGTTTAATCAAACCTCTATGAGCGTCCTTGCGAGACGCATACTGCCGAAGCAATCTCCTCTGCCTACCCCGCCTTTCTCCTCCCCTTGCCAAGGGGAGGATGGGAGGGGTCAAAGAACCTTTAAGAAGATGATGTTAGCTTTTATTACTTTCCCATTTATTTACAGCACTCTTTTATTCGCCGCCGACAACCTCACCGACCCTCTTCAAAAAGGTCTGCTCGAAGAAGAAGGCAATCACAATCTCGAGGAGGCCATTAAACTTTATCAATCGGTGGTTACCCAATCTGATGAAGGGCGGAAAACTGTGGCAACGGCTATTTTTCGTCTTGGCGAATGTTATCGCAAACAAGGTAAAACTGCTGAAGCAACGGCCCAATATCAACGAATTTTGCGTGAGTTTAGCGATCAAGAACCGTTAGTTAAAATTAGCCAACAAAATCTGACTGCAATTGGGGTTATGACTTCTGTGACCGCTACCGTTTCAGGTGATCCTACAGCTACTACTTCCGAAGAAGCTGAAGAAATACGGCGGATTAAAGCGATGATTCAGAATAGCCCGGATTTGATTAATGCGAAAGATGCTAAAGGCAAAACACCTCTCTTTAAAGCTGCTAGTCTAGACCAGCTCATGGTCGCCAAGTTTCTTCTTATCAATAAGGCTGATATCGAGATAGGTATGTTACAGGAAGCTGCCGATAAAGGGTATAAAGCAATGGTTGAATTGTTATTGGATCACGGAGCTGAAGTAGATTCTCGATACGAAGGCGGCGCAACCGCTCTCCATTACGCTGTACTCCATAACCGCAAAATTGTTGTAGAAGTTTTATTACAACACAAGGCCGATATTAATATTAAAGGTTCATGCCATGAATCAAGGCAAGCTAGCCCTTCCCCAGTATGGGAATCGAGCATTACTCCACTCCAAATTGCTGTGTGCAAAGACAATCTAAATATGATCCAACTGTTACTCGATCGCGGAGCTGAAATAAATGCTACAAATGATAATGGATCAACTGCCTTGCATTATGCAGTAGCGAATGGAAATAGAAATACAATAGAAACGCTTCTAGTAAAAGGAGCTGATATCCATGCAAAAGATCTTAAAGGGCAAACCCCTCTTTTTTATATCTATCTTAATCATCAGACAGAACAAAACCAAAAAATACTAGAAACACTTTTAAAAAATAAAGCTGATATTAATGCAAGGGATCTTGAGGAAAAAACTCCGCTCTTCTGTACTATAGAAGGAACCGATAAACGCCTTGCAGACCTGCTTATAAAAAACAATGCCGATGTCAATGCAGTAGATAAAAATGGAACAACCCCATTAATCCATACAGTTTTAAGGGGTTTGCTTAGTCAAAGTATTCTTGGCATGTTGGATACTCATTGGGAACAGTTTGCTGAACAGCTTCTTAAACAGGGAGCGGATCCAAATCTACAGTTTAAAGAAACTTCAGGAACTTTAACAAAGCCCAGACACAGTCTTATGCATGCGGTAGTAATAGAAGCACCGGATTATATGGAACCACCATTTGCTAAACTGTTGTTAGTTTATGGAGCAGATATTAATGCCAAAGATGAGAACGGTGATACACCTGTACACTGGGCGGTTTCGAATATGGTTGTCTCTGAAAGAATAGGATGGCTATTGGATCATAAAGCTGATATCAATACTAAAAATACCAAAGGCCAAACTCCTTATGACCTTGTTTTACTTGCTGGCACTAGTCCTAAAAATAAAGAGGATGAAGATTCGGAAGTTCAAATTATAAACGGTAAAAAGTCGAAAATTTTGGACTTATTACGCGAGCATGGCGCCGTTGAAGGTACTCCTAAAGAAAATAAGAAGTAATTTTACCGAAACTGTGAATGCAGGCGGGATCACCAAAGGCGACCGTTCCCAAGATGTCATTTTATGGAATGGCGATCGGATTGAAGTCCCAATGAAAGAAATACAAACATCTAAGTGATGGTGGAGGCAAAATCCCAAATCACAAAATCCAAGCTCCAAATAAACTCCAAACAGCAAAACAATCTCGCGCAAAGTCGCAAAGCCGCTAAGATTTTTTTATTCCTTGGCGTCTTGGCGTGAAATAAAAGCTCTTTGACTTGAACTTTGGGTACTTATCGGTGTAAGTTTACCAGTAGTATGAGTATCGTGGTCGAAAAGATTGTTAAAGAAGTCGAGGCTCTATCACCCAAAGAGCTAAGCGAGTTTCTTTCGTGGCTAGTGGAGCATGAGCCCAAAGAGTTGTCCGATACCGAATTACTAGCCGCAGCTCGTAAAGCCGGTACGTTTGCTCTTTTGGATGATCCCAGCGAAGATATCTATTAAAGCCCATCCCTCATGAAACGTTGGGATGTTGTACTCTTAGCTTATCCATTTGATGATTGGTCTGGCGCAAAAGTCCGACCCGCAGTGGTTGTTTCTTCGAATTCTTATAACGAACGGAATGAAAATAGCGTTTTTATTCTGATCACTTCTAACACGGAAAAGCGTTCGGATTTTGATATTCTGGTTAGCGATTTACACCCGGAATTCATTAAAACAGGCTTGATTAAATCTTCGATGATCCGCGTGGATATGATTTGGACGCTGAAGCAAGCCCTTGTAAGAAAGCAGCTTGGGATTGTTGGTGGTAAAATAAAATCAGAAATCATCAATGACATAAAACGCCTTTTGTTTTGATAAAACTTCTTGGCGTCTTAGCACAAAACCATTCCGTCCTTGGAACTTAAATTTTTTACTGATCATCTGGCCATTCCCACTTTCTCAAAACTCTGTGCACCCTGTGAGAAATAATTTTTTCCTGTTTAGAATTTTACTCTCCAGATATCTTGTAAAATCACATACGCAAAATTGGACCAAAACTGGATATC
>CAZNSF010000022.1:0-3832 GCA_964575565.1 uncultured Verrucomicrobiota bacterium
GTTTCTTTCAAAACCATACGACTTCCATACGCTAACCAAAAAGACCCGTAAAGTTTTAGACAATTAACTCTCGGTTTAAGGTTTTTTGCCAATAGAAGAAGTGTTTTTAATCCAAGCAGAAAGCTCATGTCCATAGAGAGAATGGCCTTGAGAAGAGAAGTGCCCATCGTCTATAAGATATAGTGCCTTTGCATTAGATGCTGCTAAAAAGGATTTTGCAGAGAAAAATAAAGTTTTAGTATCTGCAGCAAAACATTGCACACATACATAAAATGGACTAGGTGAAGTAAAGTCACCCGCATCTGGCGCATAAGCCAATAAAAATTGAGCGCCATCTTGTTCCACCATTTTTTTTAAAGTCGATAAATAGGATGATGTATTCGTCCAAAAGAAAGGGAGTGAGTGTGAAGTAGGTGCTTCTAATACTCGTTTGCGAAAATCCGAATCTACCGTTAGTATCACTGCCAAATATGGATAAAGGCGACTATACTGGCAAAAAGTCCATTGCCATTTATCCCATCGTTTTTCCCATTTTGTTTGAGGCATTCGTGGTGTGTGACGAAAATAGCGCTTGTAGTCGAAATGAACAGGCACGCCATTCGTATTAAATGTTACATAATTACGAAGGGCCTCATCTTCTCCCACGTCATTGCTGTATAAGCATACTAAAACAATATCCGGATGGTACTTTCGGACAATTTCGTGATAAAGAGCCAAATAACGAAGTGGAGATCGATTGGCCAAGCCAAAATTTAAAACTTCGACTTTAGGATTAAGGTCCGATTCTAAAACGCGAGGGAAAGCTGCCATTCGTGCGGTCATCCAACCCTCAGTAAATGAATCTCCTAAAACCGCCAAGCGTATTTTATCCGGTCTCTTGGCAATTATAAAATCGCGATCTCGAAACCCTTCGTTATTCATGCGTTCAGGAGATTTACCATCGCATATCCAGTTGGAGAAAGGTCGTCGCTGTAAAAATGGGTTGTAGCCAGGATTTTTTAAGTCCGTGCCAGCATCCATTTGTAAATCTGGTGCGCGCATGCGAAGCAAGGCAATCTGTTGAGCGGGGTAGGGAAGGAAAAAGCGCGCCACCCCTTCTGCAATAAGTAAAGCAACTAGAATACCGAAGATGCTTAATAGAAAGTGTTTTATTTTATAAGATGTTTTAGTATTCATTCATCAATAAAAACAGGTGTTCCAATCCGAACTATGTTGGCCAGACGTTTAATATCCCAATTAGAAAGGCGAAAACAACCATGACTTTCTGTTTTTCCGATTTCTTCTGGCCACGGCGTACCATGAATTCCATAGCCCTTTAAATTCAAGCCAATCCACATTTCACCTACAGGATTGTTTGGACCAGGCGGTATGATAAGTTTTGATTTAATATTTGCTGCTTCTGCCACCTCGACGAACAACGTTGGATCAAAAAGATAATCTGGATTTGGAGCCAACACACACACCTTTAATTTTCCAAGTGGCCGCTTAGTCTTTTCTGCGGCAATGGAACATGGGAAAGAAGCCAATATATGGCCACGGTCATCGTAAGCGATAATTACTTTATCACTAAGTTCTATTTGTAAGTGTTCCGCCAACGGCAGTTGCTTAGGAGAAAGAAAGGGAACTTTTAAAAAAATCCCTTCTTCAAGGTTTATACTCTTTTGAAAGTTTTCGGGATTTAAAGTAATTAAAAATTCTTGCGAGGTATGAAAATATTCTGCAAGTTTTTCTAGAGAGGTCTCATAGGTAAGATTGGAAAGTGCTGAACGAGCCTTCCATCCAGTTGGTAGAGGCATTACATCTTTAAAAAAATCTACCGGAATCTTCCATGTTCGCCATGGCTTTACAGGTAGCAGAATAGAGCGTCCCGCTGTATTAGCAATTTTATTGGCAAGTTCAGTTTTTGGCCCTATCTTGCCATCAATGACCCCTGGTAAAAATCCTTCATTATCTAAAGCGATTTGCAATGCCGCAGTTTCTAGGAGCTTTGTACTAGAAGATTTTTCAGGGGGAATGGGAGGTGCTTGCCCCAAAGGCAAACCCGGCAACAAGTAGTAAAAACCAAAAATAATACACCTTAAAAGCATCCCATGGACTGTTAGTATAAAATGCTTTTATTACTCCGTAATAATGTCTTTGTAGGTATGCAAAGAAGGAATCATGGGTAATACATGTTTAGTATAGGGAACTCGAACATCTAAAACGTAGGCAGTTTTTGCATCAAGCATTTCTTGAATGGCTTCTCGCAATTCCGATCGATGAATTACTTTACGCCCAGGAATATTAAAGCCCTTAGCAATCTGTACAAAATCAGGATATTCCTGGTCTGGATTTCTCGGATCTGCGAGGAAGGTATGACCGCGGTTCCCTTTGTAAAAACGGTCTTCCCATTGGACAACCATTCCTAAGTGACGATTATTCAGTACTACCGCTTTTGCGGCTATTCTTTCCACATATGCTGTGCCCAATTCCTGGATATTCATCAGAAAACTTCCATCGCCATCAATATCAATCACCTCTTTATGCGGCATAGCAACTTTTGCGCCAATGGCAGCAGGATAGCCAAACCCCATGGCGCCTAAACCACAGGATGAAAGAAAAGTTCTAGGTTTTGCAAAATCATAAAATTGTCCAGCCCACATTTGGTGTTGGCCTACTCCGGTGGTGATAATGGCATTACCTTTTGTCAGTTCATAAATCATACGAATAACAGCTTGAGGCTGAATTTCTTCTCCATTCTCCTTCCATGTAAGAGGATATTTAGCGCGCCATTGGTCAATTTGTTGATGCCAATTCGCAAAACGTCGTCGGTGTTCCTTTGTATCTGTGGAAGCTAAAACCTCGTTCAACTTGCGCAATGCATATTTTACATCACTTAAAATAGGAAGTGCCACAGGTTTGTTTTTTCCAATCTCTGATGGATCAATATCAATGTGGACAATGGTCCCATGTTCGGCGAACTTTTCAACTTTACCTGTTACTCGATCATCAAATCTTACGCCGATAGCAAGCAAAAGATCGGCTTCATTAACAGCATTATTGGCATAAACAGTTCCATGCATGCCCAACCATTTTAAAGAAAGAGGATGGGTTTCTGGAAACCCTCCGATCCCCATAATCGTTGTGGCCACATGGATTTGTGTTTTTTCAGCAAATTTAAGCAACTCTTCAGAAGCACCACTGGAAATAATACCGCCACCACAATAAATCATGGGCTTTTTGGCCTTTGCAATAAGCCCTACAACTTCTTGAATGGCCAATGGATCCGCTTTGTAATAAGGAGAGTAACCTAATAAATTTACTGTGGATGGAAAAATAGGTTGTGTATGGGCCATTTGAATGTTCTTGGGGATGTCGATCAAAACCGGTCCCGGCCTTCCCGTTTGGGCAATATAAAATGCTTCTTTTACCACACGAGCGATATCGTTGATATCAAGAACAAGGTAGCTATGTTTAACAATAGGAAGGGTCATGCCTAAAACATCTGTTTCTTGAAAAGCCATTTTGCCAATGAAAGGACTCGGAACTTGTCCTGTAATAGCTACCAAGGGAACAGAATCCATAAAAGCATCCGCAATGCCGGTAATTAAATTTGTAGCGCCAGGACCACTAGTTGCCACACAAACCCCAACTTTACCACTAACACGAGCATAGCCTTCTGCTGAAAAAATTTCACCCTGTTCATGCCGTGGAAGAATTACTCGAATTTTTGAAGAGCGGGTAAGAGCTTGATGTAACTCCATGCTGGCGCCACCAGGATAGGCAAATACGATGTCCACACCTTCTCGCTCGAGGGCTTTTACAAGGATATCAGCGCCTTTCATGATAGGAC
>CAZNSF010000023.1:0-4712 GCA_964575565.1 uncultured Verrucomicrobiota bacterium
CCAGCATGCAACTCAAGGGATTACTTACGAGCAAGGTAAAATAATATAGATCGCTTCACCTAATGCCATCCCTCTTGAAGTGGATGGAGAATTTATTGGAACTACACCGGTAAAAATGACGGTAATCCCTAAAGCTTTAGAAATTCTTGTGCCAAGGTAGTTTTTCTTTGGTAGTGATGATCGATTTTTTTAAAAATAATGAATACGCGGTGTTAGGGATAACACCGCCTACCGATATATGGTAGTCCGTCGTATCCCTACGACGGAAATTACATTAAAAACGTCCTACAATATATTCAATAGGCTTACTTTTAGCTACGGGCTAAACAAATTCCAATTTTTGAATGGCGGGTATGCTTCCGATTTCTGCACCTTGTCTTAAAAATTCTGTAATTGCCTGTCGACCGGTATCGCCGTAATCCAAGGTATAATCATTCACATACATTTTCACAAAGCGGCATGTAAGAGCTTCATCCAGATCACGAGCGTATGGTTTTAAATGCGGCATGGCTTCATCCATATGTTCTAGCCCGTAACGAATACTGGCTGAAAGTATTGAAGAGATTTTTTTTATTTTTTCAGCGCCTAATGCCTTGCGGATCACATTTCCACCAAGAGGGAGAGGAAGACCTGTTTTTTCTTTCCACCAAACGCCTAGATCAAGAAGGAGATGGAAACCATCTCTGGCATAAGTAAGTTGTCCCTCATGGATAATGAGACCGACATCTGCTTCGCCTTTACGAACCACATCGAAAATACGATCAAAAGGCGTAACTCGGAACTCGTAGCTCGTAGCTCGTAACTCGTAGCTACGAAAGAAGAGTTGGAGGGCAAGAAAAGCGGAAGTAAGTTTGCCAGGGATCGCAATACGTAATTTTGGGAGGTCGGCAGGTTTGTAAGGTTTTAATGAAATAAGCATGGGACCATAACCATCGCCCATACTAGCGCCGCAGGGTAAAAGCGCATAGTTTTCTGCAATGTATGGATAAGCATGGAAGGAGATAGCGGTAATATCCAATTCACACCGCCTTGCTCTTTCATTAAGAGTTTGGATATCTTGGAGGATATGTTCGAATTGAAAGTCGCCAGTCGAAATTTTATTTTTAGCTAATGCATAGAACATGAATGCATCGTCAGGGTCTGGCGAATGGCCGAGGCTTAAATGCAGCGGCATTTTTTATAATAAAAATTTAAGCACATCTACGCAACGATTAGAAAAACCCCATTCGTTATCGTACCAGCTAACAAGCTTAAAGAATCGGTTGTTTAAGCCGATCCCTGTGCCTGCATCAAAAATGCTCGAATGCGCATCATGGATAAAATCGGTAGAAACCATTTCATCGGTGGTATAAGCCAAAATATCTTTGAGGTAAGTCTTGCTAGCCTTTTCCATTGCCTTGCAAATTTCTTCGTAACTTGTTTCTTTAGTTGTGCGGCAGGTCAGGTCTACGACCGAGACCGTAGGTGTGGGTACACGTAAAGACATGCCGGTAAGTTTACCTTTCATTTCTGGAATCACGAGAGCCACTGCGCGAGCAGCACCGGTTGTGGAAGGAATAATATTAATGGCAGCGCTACGCCCGCCTTTCCAATCTTTCTTCGATGGGCCATCCACCGTTTTTTGGGTGGCAGTATAGCTATGGACAGTGGTCATCAACCCTTCTTCAACTCCAAAACCTTCTTTCATTAAAACATAAATAACAGGAGCTAAACAATTAGTTGTACAACTGGCATTCGAGATAATGTGATGTTTTGTTTTATCGTATTTAGTGTGGTTCACGCCGTAGACAAGGGTGATATCTTCGCCTTTAGCAGGAGCGGAGATGAGAACTTTTTTGGCACCGGCAGTAAGATGACCTTTGGCTTTTTCTGCTTCGGTAAAAAGACCTGTCGATTCTATAACTACATCTACTCCTAAAGCTTTCCATGGCAAGGCAGCAGGACCTTCCTTTACAGCTAAACAATGAATCTGATGCCCATCTACCACGAGGAGATCATCTTCGAGAACTTTCGGTGATGATTTTTCGCTGCGCACTTCTCCCCGGAAGCGACCTTGGCTAGAATCGTATTTAACGAGATAAGCTAGGTTATCAGCAGGCACAAGGTCATTGACTGCCACGACATCGATTTCTTTGCCTAAAAGGTTTTGTTCGCATAGGGCGCGAAAAATCATTCGACCAATCCGTCCAAAACCATTAATACCAACTTTAAGTTTCATAAATATATTAATTTAGAGAGTATGTTAAGAAATAGTTCATTTAAAAAAGGAACGCGCAAGAATATTCCGAAGCCCGCATTGGGTCAAATTGTATTTATAGTTAATGCAATTTCGTAGCCTGATAAATTTGCTTTACAAGGTGGAAAGGTCGACCCTATAGGCTAGGAGAGATGAATGAGGAAGATCCACTGGTTGGCTGGCAAATAGGTAACTATATTGTGGATGAACGGATTGGCCACGGCGCAATGGGGGTTGTTTACCGTGCGCGCCACATTACTCTTACTCGAAATGTTGCGATTAAATTTCTCTCGAGCCATTTAGCCAGCGATCCTAATTATGTGGAACGCTTTTTTCGTGAAGCGCGCGCTGCAGCCCATCTCAATCATCCAAATCTTATTGCAGTTTATGATGCAGGGGTAACGAGTGAGGTTTACTATATTGTAATGGAATATGTGGAAGGCAGCGATCTCTCCCGCCTTCTTAAAAAAAGAGGAATGTTTGGAGAGGAAGAATTAGCCCCTTTTAGCTTAAAGGTGGCAGATGCATTGAATTATGCTCATCGAAACGGCGTCATTCATCGTGATATTAAACCAGAAAATCTGATTCTTACTCCCCAGAATGATATTAAGGTTGCTGATTTAGGCCTTGCTAAGCAAATTTACGATCAGTCAGCTTCCATGACGATGTCGGATGTAGTGGTGGGTACACCTTTTTATGCCTCGCCCGAACAAATCCGTGGATTAAAAAGTATCGATGCGCGCGCAGATATTTATTCGATGGGTACGACTCTTTTCCATTTGGCAACAGGGCGTGTTCCGTTTGATGGAAACTCCCCCGCTGAAGTAATGTCCAAACATCTTACAGAGCTGTGTCCTTTGGCAAAGACAGTCAATCCAAAGTTAAGCGACGAGTTCAGCCAAATTCTTGCTAGGATGATGGCGAAAGATCCCAATAAGCGATATCAAAATATGGGAGAAGTTTTTGTAACCTTTGAAAAAACGATCAATCGATATGCTTCAACTTTGCCAGATATAACAAAAACACAAATTTCACCCAGCATTCCTCCGCGAACAACTTCTGCTGGAGATACGCTAGTAATCTCCCCTCGTTCTCAAGAGGAGATTATTAGTTCGTTGCAGAAAGATGCTCCTAAGTTAAAGGTTAATGATGTAGAAAAAAGGGATATTCAGCAGGATGTTGCCCCGCCATTTTCAAGAAAACAAAGGTCTTCCTTTGCTGTCCAAAAAATAGTTTTGGTTACTTCAGTTGTGATAGCTATTAGTTTCGCCATTTACTTTTTTTCGCGAATGAAAAGTGTCTTTGTAGAAGGAATAAGTCCTGTAAGTTTAAAGGGGCTGGGATCGAACACTGTTACTCATACTATTGCTAATCCGTTGACCAATACAATCGTAGTTGAACCTCCTATTACCGTAAAACCGGTTGTAGTAGAGCCTATTGTACAGCCTGTTCGGCCAACCTCAACGAAAGCACGGAAGCCTATAGTGATACCCGATATAAAATCTGGCACAAAATATTATCCAAGTGGAATTACCGAAGAAGATGGTCTTCTCAAGCGTTTACCAAGCGGTAGGTGGGTGAAGCACGGTATTTGGACAAATTATTGGGCGAATGGAAAAATTTCTACTTTTGGGGAATATCAGGAAGGCCAAAAAGTTGGTATATGGCCGTTTTGGGTGGATGATGGAAGACTTGTTTTGACCAATAGTTATCCTAATAATTCCAAATAAGCAGTCGGTTTTATCCACTTTTGCCAGAATACCCCACAGCTCTGCAAAAGGATTGTCTTAAACCCGCACTTTCCTATAAAAGTGCGGCCAACAGGCAAATTTTGCGTTTGGCTAACGCAAAATTTGGGTTAAAAAACTACTGACAAAAAAGAAGAAACATGAAAGGATGCGCCAATGAACTACTTTAAAAATATTTTTTATTGGATTTTATTGGGTCCCATCTTGTTCTCTGGATCTCTCTGTGCAGAGCCAAAGAAAGTAAATGATATAAAGTTTGAGCCATATATTTTTGAAGTGATTGATGAGGGGAAGGTTGTAGAGAAGATTGAGGCCGAATTAGGACACTTTAAAGTGCCGGAGAATCGAACAAAACCTGATAGCAAATTAATTGAAATTGCCTTTCTACGCTTTAAAAGTACTGCAAAAAATCCTGGTCCGCCCACTTTCCATCTTGTTGGAGGGCCTGGATCTTCCGGTGATTCTGATTTGGAGTTTGCTAGGGGAAGGGATGTTTTTTCGTTATTAGCAGCTATACGCCGTGAAGTAGGGGATATCATTTTATTTGATCAACGCGGTACAGGTTTATCGAAACCACGATTGGATTGTCACGAGGCACTTAATTATCCATTAGATAAACCACTTGAATACGATGAATTACTACGCTTGATGATGGAGAGGTCGCGTGCATGCGCACAACATTGGCGAGATCAAGGCGTTGATCTCACAGGATATAATACCAACGAAAA
>CAZNSF010000024.1:0-3467 GCA_964575565.1 uncultured Verrucomicrobiota bacterium
TAATCGAACCGCCTACGAAAAAAGCGTATTTATTCGGCGCGCGACCTACAAACGAAATATCTGCATTATAAGGCCGTGAACATCCATTCGGACATCCGCTCATCCGAATCAAAATTGGCTCTTTCTCTAATTTTAGTTCCCTTAAAATCTTATCGATCTCATCCATCACTCCACTAAAAACTCTCTCGCTCTCCGATAATGCTAAACCGCATGTCGGTAACGCTACACAGGCATGCGATACTTTGCGCGCCTCGGTAAGGTCTTCTGGCTTAGCAATACCATATTGTTCTAAGATTTTATCCACTTGGGTGCATACCTCCGTAGGCACATTATAAAAAATAATATTTACGTTGGGTGTAAAACGAATAGGGAAACCAAACTTTCGGCTAATCTCTTGAAAAGCTATCCGGTACTTTACTTTCTCTGTATCCTGGACACGTCCTTGCGGCACATAGACACAGCAAAAACGCCGACCATCACCTTGATCGTGCCAACCCACCATATCTGCAACCGTGGTAAACTCGAAAGGCTTTGACTCTTCAATAGAAAATTTTAAACGCGCTTCGACTTCTTTGCGGAACCAAGGAAGACCGCGTTCATCGATGAGATATTTAATCCGCGCGCGATTCCGATCTTCGCGATTTCCAAAATCCCGTTGCACCGTAGCAATCGCAATGGATGTTTCGATCACATGCTCGCGCTTAACATAAAAAAGCGGTTTAGCAAGGCAAGGATATGTTTTCAGAATGCCATGGGTCATTCCAAACCCGCCGCCAACCAGGATAGTATATCCTTCGACTTTACCGTTAGGGAAATGCGGCACAAACCCGACATCTTGGGAATAAATATCCACATCATTCCTAGGCGGAATCCCAATGGCCATTTTATATTTTCGAGGAAGATAATGCTCGCCATAGATCGGTTCCTTATCTTGAACATTCTTATCTATTTCGAGTTTTTCGCCATTCAACCAGATTTCTACATAGGCCTGGCTCTTGGCTAAAAAGGTGTCGCTCAATTCTTTAGCTAATTTTTGGGCATCTTGATAAACCGGAGAATGGATTGGCGAAGTAGCCGCCATGGTATTACGAACCACATCGCCGCATCCACCCCACGTGGTAATTCCTGTTTGGTGAATATGCGCGATACAATCTTTAAGGCCACCTTTTAACACAAAATGGAATTGAATGTTTTGCCGAGTCGTAATCCGCATCGCTTGATTTCCAAGACCCGAAGCAATTTTATCGAGTTGGAGATATTGCTGGGCAGTTAAATCGCCGCCCGGGATTTTGGTGCGAACCATAAAACTCCATGCCTTATCCTGGCCAGCCTGACTTCGCTGTTTCCGTTGGTCACGATCATCCTGCTGATAAGTACCGTGGAACTTCAGAAGTTGATAATCATCCTCGGTAAAGTGGGTGGCACCCGATTTGAGAGTATCGAGAATCGTACCCCGGAGGTAGTGACTATTCTCTTTAATGACTTCAACGTTGTTTTTGGCCATAAAAATCCGAAAAATTTATTTTTGGAATGGATAGTGTAAAATGAACGATCTCTTCAAAGCAAATTAAAACTATCGCCTATCTTTAATCAAGGAACGGGATAGAAAAAGACACTAAAAAAACTCTAAAAGCCTAGTAGGCCTCACTCATCACAACACGCCGACTAGAAGGGTTTCCGGTAAAGATACATTTGCCGGGACCCTCGCTTCCTACGGGGCCTTGTCCATCAAATGGAATATTACGAATACTTGTTTGATATTTTTTGGCTATCGCTTCTTCATCTTTACGTTCCCCAGCCCAATGAACCCATGCGAAACCACCGCCTTCTTCTTTGAAAAATCGTTCATATTCTTGCAGGGAATTAATCACACGACTTTGCTTGGCACAAAAATTTAAAGCTTTTTGGAAAAGATGTTTTTGTATCTCCTCTAATATCTCACGCACTTTCGAAATAGCCTCTTGACGAATAAAAATTTGTTTTTTCCTAGCTCGGATTGATTTCTCATCATCCCCCGGCTCTTCTAATACAAAGCGCCGCACTAAAACAAGTTTTCCGTTTTCAAGATCGCGTGGCCCAATCTCAATACGCAAAGGCACCCCTTTCGTTTCCCACTCATAATATTTAGCGCCGGGGGTTAATCCTTCTCGGTTATCCAAATATACCCCTAACCCTTGTCCCTTTAATTCATCAACTACACGGTGACATTCTGCATAAACTTTGGATTTTTCATCATCACTTTTAAAAATTGGAACAATCACTACATGCAGGCTTGCTAATCGCGGTGGCACAATTAAACCTGCATCATCAGAGTGGGTCATAATAAGAGCTCCGATAAGTCTCGTTGAAGCGCCCCAGCTGGTTGCATAAACATATTGGAGTTGTCCTTGCGCATCGAGAAATTGAACATCAAAAGCTTTTGCAAAATTCTGTCCTAAATAATGGCTTGTCCCTGCTTGAAGCGCCCTTCGATCCTGCATCATTGCCTCAATAGAAAGGCTTTCGATAGCGCCGGCGAATCGTTCTCCTACAGTCTTGGTTCCACATAAGACGGGCATGGCCATTACATTTTCAGCAAAATCGCGGTAAACCTCTAGCATCCGTTTTGTTTCTTCAATCGCTTCTTTTTCTGTAGCATGCGCAGTGTGTCCTTCTTGCCAAAGAAATTCGGTAGTTCTTAAAAACAATCTGGTACGCATTTCCCAGCGTACCACATTTGCCCACTGATTAATAAGAATTGGAAGATCTCGATAACTTTGGATCCATTCCTTATAGGCACTCCAGATGATCGTCTCGCTGGTGGGTCGTATGACTAAAGGCTCTTCAAGTTGCGACTCTGGATCAACTTCAATACCATTTTTATCTACTTTTGAGCGCAACCGGTGATGGGTTACCACTGCACATTCTTTAGCAAAACCTTCTACGTGTTGCGCTTCTCTGTTAAAAAAACTAAGCGGAATAAATAAAGGAAAATAAGCATTTCGATGACCTGTAGCTTTAAAGCGATCATCAAGTTCTCGCTGCATTTTTTCCCAAATGGCATATCCATTGGGGCGAATCACCATACAACCACGTACTGCGGAATGATCCGCTAATTCAGCATATTTAATAATATCCAAATACCATTTTGAGTAATCCTTAGCTCGAGGAGTAATTTTTTTCTCCTCATTAGCATTTTCTTGACCTTTTACTTGTACTGGCTTTGCCATATTGATTTCCTTTGCACGACCAAGGAATCCTTACCATAAAGATTCTGTAATCCGAATCGAGAAAAATTTCCCATCATTTAGGCAAAAAAATGGTTCCAAGAGGTTCACCTCGAACAAGGCGCAGTAAAATATTTGGAGTATGCCCATTGGCAATCACTAAAGGATGGCCTGTTGCTAAGACCCGCTTAGCCGCAAGAAGTTTACTACGCATCCCACCTACCGAACGATGAGAGTGATGCGAATCACCAGCTTGCCGCT
>CAZNSF010000025.1:0-2640 GCA_964575565.1 uncultured Verrucomicrobiota bacterium
AGAGGGTTAGAGTATGAGGCACAGAAAGATTTTGCCTATAAAATGGATGAATATATGGCTCCTCATATCAAAAATGGATATTTCCAAGGCGCCATTTTGGTCTCTCGGGATGGCCAAATACTTTCGGAAACTGGTTACGGTATGGCGGACTTGGAACATGATATAGTGAATACACCGCATACCAAGTTTCGTCTAGGCTCTATCACGAAACAATTTACTGCCATGGCAATCATGATTCTGCAAGAGAAAGGCAAATTGAATGTGCACGATTTTATTAGTAAATATGTTCCAGATTCTCCAGAGACCTGGAAAGATGTTACCATCGAACATCTTTTAATCCATACTTCTGGCATTCCTAATTTCAACGATCCTTCTCCAGGGCATGAGCACCAGAAGATTTTACCTGCTACCCCGCTTCAGACAATCACGAGCATTAAAGATAAGCCTCTGGAATCTAAGCCGGGCGAAAAATTTAAATACTGCAATTCTGGTTATATTTTACTGGGTTATATCATTGAACAAGTCTCCGGCAAATCATATGCCGATTTTTTACAAGAAAACATTTTTAAACCATTAGGAATGAAAAATACAGGCTATGATGATCATGAAAAAATCTTGAAGAATCGCGCCATTGGATACGCCTTTAAAAATGAACTCGTTAATGCAGATTATATTGATATGGGTGTTCCTTATTCTGCTGGCGGGCTGTATTCCACAGTTGAAGATATGTATTTATGGGATCAGGCTCTCTATGGCGAAAGGCTAGTTTCGAAGGCTAGCTTGGATACCATCTTTACGCCTTTTAGCAAGTGGAGCGATGAAAAGGGTGATTACGGTTATGGTTGGAGCATTAAAGAATACTTTAATCGTAAATGTGTTTGGCATGGAGGTATCATAGAAGGCTTTGTAAGCAGAATTTATCATTATCCAAATGATAAAGTTTGTATTATTGTTTTATGCAATCGCCAAAAAGCGGCTATTGTAGAAAGAATAGTTTCTGATTTGGGGGCTATGGTGTTTGGCGAGAAGTACGAAATTCCCCAAGAACACAAAGCAGTTAAGGTCGATCCTGAAATTTACGATACTTATGTCGGCGAGTATGAAGGTCCCAGCGGGCCTAATAAGAGATTGCGTATTTTTAAGGAGGAAGGTTATCTCGCAGCTAAACCAGCAGAAATGCCACAAATGAAATTAACTCCGGAATCTGAAACGAAATTTTTTATTAAGAATTTCGATTTGCAAATTAGTTTTCTAAAAGAAGAAAATGCTGTTACAGGCGCTATTATCAAATTAAATGGAAGCGATATTGTAACCAAAAAGGTAAAGTGATAGAACGAGTTTGTTGTTGCGAGCGTAGCTCAGCCTGGTAGAGCGTCACCTTGCCAAGGTGTTTGTCGTGGGTTCGAATCCCATCGCTCGCTCCAATTTTTTGTGGTCTTCTCTCAGGAAGGACAGGGGAGGGCTCTCCACCACCAAGTGGGGCAGAGATAAAAGTTCAACAGTTAGAACGGTTAATAAGTTTTGAATTAAGCACATAGGGCAGTGACTCTCAAAATCCTTCGAGAAGCTTTAGCACGGTTCGACCAATAATCTTGAGACTGTCAGGACTAATTTTATCAAGCGTATCTTCCTCGGTATGCCACCAGCGATGATGGGGACCGTATTCAAAATCAATAAGGTCAATCGCGGGGATTCCTGCCTCGAGAAAAGGAGAATGATCATCTGTCATAGGGCCAGGCGAAAGACAAAAAAAATCTCGAAAACTTAAAGTCTTTGAAGCCTCAAAAATGCGTTTCGAAAGTTCAGGACTGCTATCTGTAATCTGAATAGAAAGATCGCGATCCCCAACCATATCCATCAAAATCATTCCCAGGATATGGCTCGGCTTATCATCCTTGGACTCTGCTTTCATTTGTTGAACGTAGTAACGCGAACCATAAAGGCCATCTGCTTTACCGTATTGGATTACAGCTTCCTCGCCATCAAAAAACGCAAACTCAATACAAGAGTCTTTAGGTTGAAATTTAGTTTTACCAATCACACGGGCGATTTCTAGAAGCACCGCTGTGCTCGAAGCGCCATCATTCGCTCCTACAAAACGGATATTCGGCAACCATTTAGTATCGTAGTGCGAAGCAATGAGAATGACCGGTTTCTCTTTCTTAAAAAAAGAGGTAAGAGAGCTCTTGGGTACACTTGCTAAAATATTTACAAAACGAATGGGCCCACGTGGTGTTTTCTCCGTAAAAACCTGTTCCCGAACTTCTAACCCGTAGGAGCGAAGTTCGGAAATAAGATAATCACGCGTTTTTTGTAATTCTATTGAGCCTGATGGGCGCGGACCAAATTCAGTTTGCTTTTGGATATGGGCAAATGCGCGTTGTGGATCGAAATGTTCAGTCAGCGGAAGTCCAGTTTCGGAGTAGACAAACGGTGCTAACAAAACAAACAACCATACGAAAGAAAATATGCTAAATGAGTGAAGCCTCATGAGGTAAGAATTATTTTAAGATGTCTGGAGCCGTCCTCACGATGAAGGATTACATCCAAATTCCTAAAATGCCCCAGTGTTGAGAAAAACCCATCGAGAAATTGCATTACCTTTGGGGAGAGAAAAATCTCTTTACCATGAGGACTAAA
>CAZNSF010000026.1:0-8588 GCA_964575565.1 uncultured Verrucomicrobiota bacterium
TAGGCCCTTTGGTTACTTGGACAATTACCTCCGTACCTGGCGGATAAAGCCTTGGAATATCGCTCATCGTTGGGCGCGGTTTGCTATCGCGGCGATTTCTCCCTTTGTATCCCTTAGTTTCTACTGCCTCAAAAGTGGTATCGGCTGATTCGGGAATAATATCCCAATAATGAAGAAAGGCATTTTTTTCGAAACCGATATCCACAAAGGCCGCCTTTAAACCAGGCTCAAGATTTTTAATTCGTCCTTTAAAGATACTACCGACCAGTCGTTGTTCTGTTGTGCGCTCAATATGGAACTCTTCGAGCTTTCCGTGCTCAAGAAGTGCCACGCGCTTTTCTAACATTTCGGCGTTTATAATGATTTCTTTGTGAGTAGGTTTCTTTTTGGAAAAAATAAATTTAAGCATAGAAATAAATATTCAGTGTTTAGAGTTAAAATCTGTTTCAATATGGCTTTCGATGTAACCATACACTTTGCAAGAGGCCGAGAGTAATCATACATACAAGAACAAAAGAGCCGCCATAACTCATCAGCGGCAATGGAATGCCTACAATGGGCAAAATCCCAAGGGTCATTCCCATATTAACAAAAACGTGGAAAAACAAAAGGAAAGTTGCCCCAGCAGCAAGCAACATACCAAGGCGATCACGAGCTTTCATTGCAATCTTTATACCACCTAAAAGGAGCGTAGCATAGAGTCCTAGCAATATTATTCCTCCAGTAAACCCGGTCTCTTCTGCAAATACAGCAAAAATAAAATCATTCCGTGCGCCTAATGATGGCAAATATTCGCCATGGGTCACATCACCCTTCAACCAACCCTTCCCATTCATTCCACCGCTTCCAATGGCGATCAAAGACTGTTTGCGATTGTATCCTTCTTTAAGTGGATTAAGTTTTTCGGGGGCCACCATGCCTAGGATACGGTCCAACTGAAATTCTTCGATCTGGGTAAAGGATTTGAATTTTTTATCAGGACTGATATTCCCAACCTCTTGTTCAGTACGGAATACAGAATAGCGATAAGTATCGTATCCTGCCAATAACATTACCACTAGCGCTAAAGCCCCAATCCAAATAAAAAAACGCGTTGGGGCTCCGGCAAGAAATATGAGCGCTAAAAAAAGAGCCACAATTACCAAGGCGGTGCCTAAATCCGGCTGTTTTTTTATAAGAATTGTAGGGATAACTGTTAAGGCAATCACAACACCTATATGACGCCACTCGTTTAAACGTCCTGCGTAACGGCTTAAATAATAACTCAAAACTAATACCATCGATAATTTAGCAAATTCCGAGGGTTGAACCCTAAAGCCATAAAAGTCGATCCAACGCTGTGCGCCGTGAGCCTTATGTCCATAAAGCGAAACGAAAACCAATAAACCAAGCGCTCCAATATAAAATGGCCACGAAATACGGCAGAACCAATGATAATCCACTAAAGCAACTAAAAAATAACAAACCGTTCCCATCATAAACCATGTCCACTGTTTTTTTACATAGATTGGAATTTCGCTTCCTCCGCGGTAGGTAGCGCTATAAACAAAGAGAATGCTTAAAGCCATTAAGCAACAGATAGCAATCCATTGGCTCCAACGAAAGTCGGATACTAATTCTCGCAGGAAAATTTGGATTTTATTTCGTTTCATGATTAGGGATTTACTTTTTCAGCAGGCAAAGCTCGCGAAGAAGTTTTGTTTTCTTCTTCGTCTTCATCTATCATAGATTCTTCTTTCGGAAGAGGCTTATCAGAAAGATTCGTATCCTCTAGCAATTTTCCGCTAACTTCGCCTTCTACGCCCGTAATCTCATCTTCCGAAACAGGAATAGCCGCGATAGGAACAGGAGGGTGTAAGGGGCCTTTTTGTTCTTTTCCCAACCGAAAAAGTTTTTTGTAAATCGTAGATACAAATGGGGCAGCAGTACGCCCCCCTGCATCCTCTAGACTGGTTTCCGCAACAATAGCTATAGCATATTGCGGTTTTTCGTAAGGTGCAAAAGAAATCATCCACGCTCTTGTTTCTCTCACAGGGTCACCGTATTGAGCAGTACCGGTTTTGCCAGCTATTTTTATTTTTTCGACCGCCGCTCTTTTGCCTGTTCCATTCTCTACAACATTCAGCATAGCTTCTCTTACCAACTGAATATTTTGGGGCGAAGCAGAAATATGATTGTATATCGTAGATGAAAAATTTTTGGTTATTTCTCCTTCCGGTGTTTCGACACGCAATATTAAACGTGGCCGATATACTGTTCCTCCATTTGCAAAAGCGGCAGCCACCACTGCCATCTGCAAGGGCGTGGTTTGAAGAATTCCTTGGCCAACTGCCATACTGACAGAATTTCCAGGAGTCCAACTCGATTCACGGTTTTTGTGCTTCTGAATATCTGGCGGAATGACTAATCCAGGATATTCGCCCATGAGAGGGATTCCCGTTTTTTGCCCTAATCCAAATGCTTCAGCCATTGACCAGAGGTTTGGACCTCCTAACTTCTGCCCAAGATTATAAAAATAGACATTGCAAGACATCGTAATAGCTTCACGTAAATTCATATTGCCATGTCCACTTTTTTCCCAACATTCCCGAGGCTTTCCACCGCCCAGAAAAAATTGTCCGGTGCATTCTATAGTAGTAGATGGACTAATAATATTTTCTTCGAGTGCCTTAAGGGCAACAATTACCTTAAAGGAAGAACCCGGCGAATAATCGCTATAGATAGCGCGATTGACTAAAGGTTGTTGGCTATCCTTACTCAAAGTCTCCCAATCAGACGATTTAATTCTTGGAATAAAAAGATTTGGATCATAGGCCGGCACAGAAGCCATCGCCAATATGTCGCCGTTATTTGGATCCAAAACCACACACGCACCGCGATAACCCGCAAAAGTTTCTTCGACAATCTTTTGAATTCTCTGATCGATGCTTAAGATAATGTTATTGCCAGGGAGTGGAGATGTATTACGTATTTCTGCTTCCTTAAGCCCAGCTGCATTAAAACGTATCTCTCGCAATCCCGGCGTTCCTTGGAGATAACGCTCCATCGATAATTCGATACCACTTTTGCCAATCATATTTGGTTGCGAAAAAGCTCTATGACCGGCTTGATCGAAATCTATTTCTTCATCCTTTGGATTAGTTTGTGGTTTGCCTAAGTAACCCAAGACATGACTAGCAAGTGTTCCAAATGGGTAAAAACGCACTGGTTCAATTTGTAAATCCACACCTTGCATCCATGGACTGCGTTCTTCAAAAGCGGCTAAAGCGGCAGGGCTAAGATCATTCCATACGGTAAGCGGTAAAGGACCGCGTTGCTCATAATGCCTTCGCACTGTATTATCATTAATGTTTACAGGAATTTTCATCCGCTTTTTAAGAATTTCTACACTTCCATGTACAGCTTTAAGAAGTTTTTCTGGATTTCGGCCTGTTTTAAATTCATAAAGATAAAGAGCCGCATTGTAACTTGGACGGTTATCAACCAGTACCACTTGATTGCGATCGAGAATCATACCACGAGGAGCAGGCAGTTTAACTGAACGAATAGAACTTTGCGCCATTTGATCGTTCCAATACATTCCTTGGGATAATTGGCGATAAGCCAATGCAATAAGGATTAAAATCAAGCCGCCCACAATGATTAGGCTAAAAAAGTAGCTCCTCCAGACTGATTGAGATTCTGTATCATTAAGAATCATAACAGGCTTTCCTCAAATCGTCCTGGATCAAGCCCCAGCGAACGGCAAATGGCATCGAACAAAGTAAAGTAAGCAACAGCAAGAACTCCACTAATTAAAGATAGCCTTAGGAGTTTAGGCCAAATATGTTCCCAACCTACCATCCACTTACCACACAACACCCATTGAAGTAACAAAATAATAAACCCAAGCACAAAACCACTAAGAAATTGGGTGGTAATCCGGTTGCGAAAAAAAATAGGTCTTACTGCGCAAAAAAGAGAAACACCCGTGATATAAGGGATTATGCTCGATCCAAAATTTCCCACACTAAAAGTATCGTACATCATGGCGCTAAGCAAAGCGAGAAGAAGCGAGCTAGGAAGATTTACAGTAAAAGCGGCGTATAATAGCAAAGCGGGAAGAAGTTCTAAACGCACACCCCAAAAATACCACCGGTGGATGAGCGTACACTGAATAGCGAGGAGGAGAATAATTCCCGCGATCAATATAAATGGAATGATAATGCGATTCATGAATATAAATTTCTAGAGTTTCGAATACATTAACGGGGTTTTGGGGTGGAATGGCTGGATCTTGTTTTTTCGGATGGCTTAGTGCCCACACCAATAAAAACTTCGTCAATGCGCAGAAGATCGACAGCGGGGGTAATGCTTACTTTCTGATAAAGCTCATGCTTAGCTTGATTTCGAGCATCCATCGCCAAGCCAACTGTGCCGATCAGGATTCCTTTTGGAAAAACCTCACCTAAACCAGAAGTAAAAACCTTCTCATTGATTTTAAGTTGAGCTGACCGATTTACAAATGTTATCTGGCATTGCGATCCAGTAGCGCCGGCTAGAATGTTACCTTGCACAATTCCATACTGCCCGCTTTCGTTTGTTCTTCCAGAAACCTTACAATTTTCATCTACAAGAAGAATTACCTGAACATTATTTTGGCCTGGTTCAAGAGTTTTACCCACTAACCCTTCTACAGTAAGGACAGGCATATCACGTGTGATTCCATCGGTTATACCGCGATCAACGAGTATGGTATTCCACCAATTGGAAGGATCACGGCCAATAACCTTTGCAGATACTAACTTCAACTCACTCCGATCTTTAAAATCAAGCATCGCTCGGAAATTACGATTTTCGCGTTCAATTTCACTAATTTGAGCAACTCGCACAGATAGTTCGCTTAACTGTCTATGTAATTCGGTACTTTCAACTTGAAGATCATGATAGCCTTTTACCCGATTGATCAAATCATGGACAGTGCCTCGGACACGGCTTGAAAACTCCAAAAAAGGGATAAACCCTTCACTAAGGGTTTCCTTAATTTGATTTGAAAATTGCCCTACAAATGGAAGCCGAAGATTGGTAAGAATCAACAGCACCACCAATAAAGCGAATACTACAAAAAGCGAACGTTGTCGCACGTTTTATTTACACGCCCACTGCTCATTTATCCGAAACTTTGCGCCAAAAACTCGGTTCGTTAAGCACAATCCCAGTACCCATCACTACCGCGCTCAAAGGATCGTCCGGCACATGGACCGGAAGACCTGTTTCTTCGGCGAGTAGTTTATTGAGCCCACGAAGAAGCGCGCCGCCACCTGCAAGGACAATACCACGATCTACCAAGTCAGCGGATAATTCTGGTGGACACCTTTCTAAGGTATAACGCACCGTTTCCACAATGGTATTGATAGGCTCTTGAATGGCTTCACGAACTTCTTGTGAAGTGATTGTCAAAGTCTTGGGTAATCCAGCAACTAAGTCGCGTCCTTTTACTTCCATGCTTGTTTCTTGTTCAAGCGGATACGCTGAACCAATCTTAATTTTAATTTCCTCTGCGGTCCGCTCTCCGATCATTAAATTATAAACTCGTTTCATGTATTGAGCAATAGCTTCATCGAGCTCGTCGCCAGCCACACGTACGCTGCGGCTAAATACAATACCGCCCAACGAAATAATAGCTACTTCTGTAGTGCCTCCTCCCATATCTACAATCATATTGCCAGCAGGCTCTGCAACAGGCAAACCAACCCCAATAGCCGAAGCCATTGGTTCTGGTATTAATTGTACACGGCGCGCGCCCGCTTGACTAGCGCTCTCGCGCACAGCCCGTTTTTCTACCTCTGTGATTCCGCTTGGTACCGCTACCACAATCCGAGGACTGATCATGCTGCGGCGATTATGAACCTTCTCGATAAATTTACGAAGCATAGCCTCGGTAACATCGAAATCGGCAATCACTCCATCTTTCATAGGACGAATGGCTTCAATCCCTCCTGGGGTACGGCCAAGCATTCTCTTGGCTTCATCACCAACAGCTAATACTTTTCCAGTAGCAGATTCGACAGCAACTACCGATGGCTCACGCAAAACAATACCCTTATCTCGCACGTAAATCAACGTATTGGCCGTGCCAAGATCAATTCCGATATCGTTTGAAAATAAACCGAAAAGTTTTCCGAACATGTATAAAATTCTTAGTGGATAGATTGTCTGCTTTTAATCAAAGTAGAAACGAAAAATATTGGTAATAAAGCACTTAAGGCATGGCCCTTCATGCAAAAACAAACCCTATCTATTCGTTTTACAAAAGGTCAAGCTCGAATTCTTTATTCTTATATTTTTGGTAAAATCTTGACGATCCGCAAAAAAAGCCATATTATGCATTCACCCTTTCCTAAAGAAGAATTAAAACTGAATGGTTGGTTGTAAAGTGGGTTAAAAACCCACTTTTTTATTTTCCAAACAAAGGTTATGAATAGCGAATTAATTGCATTACTAGATTACTACGAAAAAGAAAAAGGCATCGAAAAAGAAACGATGATCAAAGCCATCGAGGATGGAATCCTTGCGGCTGCCTTTAAGCGTAAAGATGAGCCATCGCGTGGATTGAAGGTTTCTATCGATCGCAAAACTGGAAATATTCTTGCTACCGTTAATCTTACCGCTGCTGACCCAGCGCGTGATCCGCGTTCCGAGATTAGTGTTCTGCGCGCTCGGCGCTATAAGCCAGATGCTAAGGTTGGTGATGAAATTTTAATTGAACTTGATCCACGTGAATTTGGTCGAATTGCCGCCCAAGCTGCCAAGCAGGCCATTTTACAGCGCCAGCGTTCTGCAGAAAAAGAACGCATTTTCGTCGAATTCAAAGATCGTGTTGGCGATATTGTCAATGGAACTGTTCGCCGCTTCGAACGTTCCGATGTATATGTAGATCTTGGTAAATTCGAAGCAAAACTTCCTAGTCGTGAGCGTATTTCAACGGAAGAATATCAAATGGGTGATCGCATACGCGCCTATGTGCTTGCGGTGGAAAATGAGGCTCACGGACCAGAAATTATTCTCTCGCGGAGCCATCCTAATTTTGTGCGCCGCCTTTTTGAACTCGAAGTAAGCGAAATCTCCGACAAAACCGTTGAAATTAAATGTATTGCGCGAGAGGCGGGTTTTCGAACAAAACTAGCGGTGGCTACGCGCGATGAAAAGGTCGATCCTGTCGGCGCATGTGTTGGTATGCGCGGTGTTCGCGTTAAAAATATTGTTCGCGAACTTAACGGCGAAAAAGTGGATATTATCCGCTGGCATTCCGATATTAAAGAATTTGTGGCTGAAGCTCTTAAACCAGCAAAAATTCGTTCGATGGAAATTGACGAAGCAAACAAACGACTGATTGTCCGTTTAGGGCCTGAAGAACTTTCTTTGGCTGTTGGCAAACGAGGACAAAATGCCAGACTAACCTCCAAACTCATTGGTTGGCACATCACCATAGAAAAAGATGAAGCCAGTGAAGCCGCCTTTGAAGACAAACTTGGTCAAGTTATTCTTGCCCTTTCCCAAAGTCTTGGTATTCCACAACTAGTTGCTTCCGCTTTAGTGCGTGCTGGTTTCTCAAGTGTAGAGGCCATCCAATCCGCCGAGGCAAGCGACATCGAACAGATTCCCGGAATTACTGCTGATCAAGCTAAAGCCATTTTTGATTTGGCACAGCAAAAAGTTTCCACAATCCCAGAAGCAAGTACTTCTACTGTTACAGATACTCCTGCTATTTCTTAAGTTTTATCGATATATGCCTTCTAGCCTAAAAACAGCCGCCGGCATAAAAAAGAGCGCTCCCAAGACTCTTGCCACTAAAGTTAAGAAGACGGGAAAGCTCGGAGCGCCTGTGGCTGCTAAAAGTAAATCGATAAGGAAAAAACAAGATCGTCTACAAGGCATAATCGTACCGGAACCGCAAATTTCCATTTCCTCCCATAAAACCAGGATTACCGTTCCGGAAAAGGTTAAAGATATCCTCGAAAGCCTTCCGATAAATGAGAAAACAGTTGAACCTCAAAAAACTTCTCTAGAGCCTCTTTTAAATAAATTAAATGTAAAGGCCGAAGAAGTTGTTGTTAGTGAAAAAGCGACGGAAGCTTCTTTACCCCAAGAGTCAGTTCTATCCCCCTCTGTAAAAATCACTAAACCGTTTTCGATTTCAGAAAGTCGGCTTATCCACTTGAAGCCACCAATTATTGTTAAAGATTTAGCAGCCCTCATGTCCGTTAAGCCATTTCAATTGGTAAGTGATCTGATGCAGTTAAAAATTCTTGTTTCCGTTAACCAACCTATCGAGCCCGATATCGCTCGTAAACTTTGCGAAAAGCATGGTTTCAAACTGGAGCTCGAGCGACGTGGAGAACACCTCGTTAAACCGCCTGAACCTCTTAAAGAAGAGTCTCCTGATCGTTGGGTAACACCAAAAACTCAAAAAACAGGAAAACTTGTTAGCAGACCTCCTGTCGTAACTATCATGGGGCACGTAGACCACGGTAAAACATCTCTTTTAGATGCTATCCGCACAGCAAACGTTGTTGCAGGCGAAGCTGGCGGCATTACCCAACATATTG
>CAZNSF010000027.1:0-3871 GCA_964575565.1 uncultured Verrucomicrobiota bacterium
TACTAAAAAATTTTTCGTTTGGTGTGGGTTGTCTTTAGAAACAGTAAACTGAAGAAGGCAGGTTTTTTCGAAGTAATGATGAAGGCTATCTGCTTCTGTATCGACACACACTTCGGAAACGATCTCGATCGTTTTAAGAAGCGGCGCTAATCCCGGTGCGGTGCAAATAGGAATCGCTTTACTAGAGGATTCTTGATTCATTATTTTTTCTTCGAAAAACCGTTCATCAATTCTTTATAACGTATGATCCCAGCGGCAATCGCAGCAGCTAATTTATCTCGATAAGCAGAATCAAGAATTTGTTTTTCTTCAGCTGGATTCGAAAGAAAACCACTTTCCACAAGGATGGAAGGGCGTTCTGTTGCTTTGATCACAAAAAAACGGCTCCACTTTACCCCGCGATCCTCTGCGCCTATCATGTTTTTAATTAACTTTTGTTGGACAAGATATGCCAAGAGCGTATTGTGCGCATCAAAATGGTTTCCAGGTTCTTCACTAAAACTACCAAGTCCAAAACGTCGATGAATAGCGCCTGTAGAACTTAATCCAGCTGGTGTTAAACAGTAAGTTTCGATTCCCTTGGCCTCTTCTGACTTAACTGCATTAAAGTGTAAGCTTACAAAAATATCTGCATCACTTGAATTGGCTAACTGCGATCGATCTTCCAAAGAAACGTAGATATCTCTCCGACGTGTCATAATCGTAAAAAAGCCTTCTTCTCGAAGAAGTTTTTCCAGGCGATTTGCCAAGTCGAGGGTCATTTTCTTCTCTTGAGTGCCACGAGAACCTGGCGACCCATGATCTTCTCCCCCATGTCCTGGGTCGATCATAATAGTCTTAATCTTACGTTGTGGAACAGCCCACTGGCGAAGGATAGGGTCGAATGTCTTAGTAACATCCATTTCCGGAATTAAAATACTATTGCGATATTCTAATGGAGTATTATCCAGCCAAACACGAATTTCATTTACAAAACATTCACGGCTATTGATTTTGAATTGCACTGTTTTATATTTTGACTTTAGCGTGATATCCAAGTCTTTGCGTTTTATTTTTTGGTCGAAACCGTAGTAACGGGTGAAATCTGCTAGATTGATATAATTTTCGCCCTTCACATTCACGGCATTAAAAACTTTCTCTCCAGCAAAAGCTTCTATCGGCCACAACACAATGAGGCCAGTCCAGATATAGATAAGAAAAAGAAGGCGTGACATTTTAAACTAATCGCTTATTTTGCAACGAGGCGCTAGCCGATCCACTTATCTAGCACGACTTACTACTAAAATTCCATTCCTATAAATATTTCTTTTTTGGTTATGTTTCTAGCCATTTCCTTACTAAAGATCTTTCTTAAGACTTAATTTATGCCTGCCAATTCCAATGCTGCCAAAGGGCTCGAAGGGATTGTGGTTGCAACTACACGTCTAAGCGACGTGCAAGGAGAGGCGGGGGTACTGATTTATCATGGTTATAATATTAATGAGCTTGCAGGGAATGCCACTTATGAAGAGGTAATCCATCTCCTCCATCATGGGCATCTCCCCAATCAAAAAGAACTTGCGGAACTAAAAAATCAATTAGCCTCTGAAAGGAATATCCCTGCCGGTATCATCGAATTAATCCAAAATATGCCGAAGAGCGCCATGCCGATGCATGTGATTCGCACGGCTATTTCTGCCTTGGGCTGTTACGATTCATACGCAGACGATGTGTCGATGGATAATAATCGACGCAAAGCCATTAGCTTGATTTCAAAAATTCCGATTATTACGGCTTACTTTCATCGTGCCAGAAAAGGGCTTTCTTTGTTACCGCCTTCCAAAACTTTGGGCGAAGCAGCTAATTTTCTCTATCTCCTTAATGGCGCCGAGGCCAACGAGGAAATGGTTCGCACCATGGATATGTGTTATGTGCTCCATGCAGATCATGGCATGAACGCTTCCACTTTTTCAGCTCGGGTTACCATTGCCACACTTTCGGATATGTATTCGGCCATCACCTCTGCCATTGGCACCCTGAAAGGGCCTCTCCATGGAGGCGCTAATGAAGGGGTCATTAAAATGCTCCAAGAAATTGCTACTCCAGGTCGTGTAGATGATTATATCCACGAATGTTTGCGGATGAAAAAGAAAATCATGGGCATCGGTCATCGTATCTATAAAACACTCGATCCGCGCGCGCCTCACCTAAAGGCTATGGCCCAAAAATTATGCGCTAAACTCGGTGAATCGAAATGGATCGAAATGAGCGAACGAATCGCCGAAATCATGAAAAAAGAAAAGGGTCTTAATGCAAATGTCGATTTCTATTCAGCCACCGTCTACTATTCCATGGGAATTCCTACAGATCTTTTTACACCCATCTTTGCCATTGCACGTACCGCAGGTTGGACTGCACATGTATTAGAACAACTCGCTGATAACCGATTAATCCGTCCCCAAAGTGAATATATCGGTCTGGGCGATTTAAAGTTTCTTCCCATCGATAAACGTTCCCAACGAGCATGATTTATAGAAGTCCAACAAACAGAATTCAGAACTAAAAACATTCTTGCCCATGCTTAAGCTTTTAACGATCTTCTGGTTTCTGAATTCTAACTCCTGAATTCTGATCGCATGAACATCCACGAATACCAAGCTAAGGGACTTTTTCATCAATACGGTGTCCCGGCTCCGCAAGGCGTGGCTTGCGCAAGCATGGAAGAAGTTCTTGATACTGCAAAAGGGATTTTTGAAAGCGGCGCACACATGGTCGTGATCAAATCTCAAATCCATGCAGGCGGCCGCGGTAAAGGAGTCTTTGAAAATGGTTTTCGAGGAGGGGTTCAACTCTGCAAGTCGATCGAAGAAGTGCGTTCCAATGCCTCGCAAATGCTGCACGCTAAGCTTATTACTAAACAAACGGGGCCCGAAGGGCGCGTGGTTCATCGAGTCTTGGTCGAGCACGCGTCAAAAATTAAAAAGGAATATTACCTGGCGGTTTTGCTCGATCGTAGTCTTTCGTGCCCTGTGATGATTGCCTCCACCGAAGGCGGCATGGAAATTGAAGAAGTTGCGGAGAAGAATCCAGAAAAAATTCTAAAAGAGGTTATTGACCCAGCCATCGGCATGATGCCTTACCAAGCTCGTAACCTCGCTAGCCAATTACATCTCAAAGGTGAACTCATCCACCAAGCGGTCAAATTGATGTTGGGGGTTTATAAACTTTTCTGGGAATGTGATGCCTCTTTAGTAGAAATTAACCCACTCATCCTTGCCGATGGCATTGATGAAAAACCGCATCTGGTGGCTTTGGATGGCAAAATAACTTTTGATGATAACGCTCTTTTTCGTCACCCAGAAATTCGGGCGATGCGCGATTTTGCGGAAGAATCGCCGCTGGAAGTAGAAGCATCAAAGTTCGAACTCAATTATATTAAACTTGATGGGAATATTGCTTGCATGGTTAATGGCGCCGGTTTGGCCATGTCCACCATGGATATTATCCAATATTTTGGAGGTTCGCCTGCCAACTTTTTGGATGTTGGCGGAGGCGCATCCAAAGAACAAGTAACCGCCGCCTTTAAAATCATCCTGGCAGATCCACATGTCCAAGGGATTCTGATTAATATCTTCGGGGGTATTATGCGTTGCAATGTAATCGCCGAAGGAGTGCTCGCTGCAGTTAAAGAAGTGGGTCTTAAATTACCTTTGGTTGTTCGCTTAGAAGGAACCAATGCCAAACTCGGTCGAAAAATGATCGAAGAGAGTGGATTAGCTGTAATCCCAGCCGATTCACTTGCCGATGCGGCGAAAAAAATCGTCGCCGTGGTGAAAAAGAAATAGTCAGGAACAACCGATGATCTCTTTTTATAAATTCTTAATTCTTAATT
>CAZNSF010000028.1:0-7077 GCA_964575565.1 uncultured Verrucomicrobiota bacterium
TTTGGTTTTTGCGCATTTTAGTGGCTATCTACCTTAGGCGCGCTTTCCATTTAATACCCATTGATAAACTTGTTCCAGTTTATCGATCACCCGATCGAGAGTCATTTCTTGTTGAAAAGTTTGGTGCGCTCGAAGGCCTAAAGACCGCGCTAATTCTTTATCACGCCAAATTTTCGCAACAGCCTTGGCAATGGCTGATCCTTGTTCTGAAGGAACAAGAAGTCCTGTTTCGTGATCAGAAATCACTTCCGGAATGCCGCCCACTCTCGTGGCTACCACTGGCTTTGCCATTGCAAAAGCTTGGGGAATTACCAGGGATTGGGCTTCTGTGCTAATCGAAGCTACTACTACTACATCCATCGCTGCCATACATTGAGGAATATCGTTTCGATAACCTAAAAAATGAATGTGCGATCCCCGCGGATGTTTAGCAACAATTTGCCGTAATCCCTTTTCCAATTCATTACGTCCGCGATTGACACTCGATCCCACAACAATAAAGTGGGCATCCGTACCCGTCTTTAATAATTCAAAGGCAGCCTCTAAAAAAAAGCGGTGCCCCTTATCAGGCCGAAACATTCCAATGATCCCAGCCGTTGGCGCAAACCTAGAAATTCCAAGTTCCTGACGAATAGAACTGCCATCTACTTCTGGATAAAAATCCTTTGGATCGGCAAATGTTCCTGCATTAAAAATTTTCTCTTTAGGAATGCCGTATTGTTCTATAAATTGTTCACCAATTACCTTGGCAACAGCATTAATGGCATCGCACCCATATCGCCAAGGAAGTGCATGGAAGAATCCTGGTTTTAGTTCTTGCACTACATGACGAGAAAAAACAACCCCGAGTCTTGGCAAAAAAGCTTTTAAGAGTAGCGCACCATTTCGATCTTTATTGCTGTGACAATGTACAATATTGATCTTATTCTGATAAATCCACCGAATTAATTTTACCAGTACAAATGGACTTGCAGCTCGTGTTTGGCGCGAAGGGAATGTTGGCAGCCTCGATTCAAGAGCTCTTTGGTAAATCTGGCTTTCTTGGTTTGCGGTAAGCCAAACTTGATGGCCGCGTCGGATTAATTCTTGCATCTCCAGTAAAATTCGGAGTTGTTGCCCCCCCCAATTCAAACTGGATTCTGCCATGAGAATACGCATGGCACTAATCATTGTCCTTTATATTCAGCTCTAGCTGTGCATGTTTCTGCAACAACGATTGCGGAAAGTTGTATCAGCGATGGCTTTAAACGATCCCAAATCCACTTAGCGAGTATTTCGGATGTAGGATTTTCTAATCCGACAACTTCATTTAAACAATGGTGATCTAGTTGATCAAAAATCGGCTGAAAGGCATCTTTGATATCTGCATAATCCATCAGCCAGCCAAGCTTAGCATCGCACTGACCCTCGACACGCACCTCGATTTGGAAACTGTGGCCGTGCATTCTTTCGCACTTATGTCCTTTGGGTAACAATGGCAAACGATGGGCTGCTTCGATCTGAAAAGTTTTGGTTAAAGCAATTTTCATTTTGTCTTTATCATCTTCCTAATTTTCCGCAAAAGATTAATTCCTCCATTATGCCACCAAGGCGGCGGTTGATGCATCTGGCCGATTTCACAAAAACGAATACCAGATCGCAATCCAAACTCATTTTTAAATCGCACCAAAGATCGACTGTTGGATACAGCAATTGTGGAAAGGTGTGAAGCCCATTCTCCACAATGTCTGATAAAAGAACGGACATTCTTGATAGGCACTACAAATACAACACGCCTTATACCACAAGGTTCGAAATATGATTGACGGTGGAAGATTACATGATGGTTAAAAATATGCGCGAGACCTTGAGATTGACGAAATTGCCAGCATTGCCAAAAACTTTCTTCGTTAAAAAGGTCTTCTTGGCATCTCTTTAGTGGAGCCCCACGGGCGAGAGCCCGTGGCACCTTCGGTTCTCGCCTCGCCGAAGCCTTCGGCGGAGCGCGGGTCGGCGACACCACGCCGAAGCTCCAGTCCGTCGTCGTTCCGCTTCGCGGAACTATGGCGAGATACCCACATTCCTCCACGGGCGGGAGCCCGTGGCACCCTGCGGAGGCGGGTGGCAAACTTAAATTGAGGCGGCTCATTGCATTGGCAAGTTTGACGGCAAATTCTTTTGGCGAAAATTTTCCTCCTTCTTCCACATAAAAACATTGGGGAGAAAGACATCCCCGCGTATCATAAAGCGTAGCATCCCAAGCAGCATAGCGCATGAGATTATTTAGATGAGACGGTTTACTTTGATTCAGTGTCTTTCGATCTATATAACCGATGCTGATCTTTGATCCAAAACCAATAAGACGGTGATTCATTCCAGGTAAAGTTCGCAATTGATTGATCGTAGCATCGCTCCCATAGATAACCACGGTATCAAATAAATCGACATTCCATTTCCCATTCTGAAAATTAAGGTTACCTCTTTTTATAGGTAAAGATTTGCCTACCACCGAATGAATACTTTCCTCGAGCAATCGTGGGAATACCGGTTCTCTTCGAGAAGGTTTTAGAACAACAGAAGCGCCAGCCAGCCATACAGCGGTGGCCGCTTGCCATGTAGCAGCAAAGACCGTAGAGGGCGGTATAATAAGAATCTTTGCTTTAGATTTCCAATGTTTGTTATTTAACCGACCAGTAAAATCGCGGCGCACCCATTTTTGCAAACTTTCTGGGTGGTAGCCGGTGAAAGTACTTTTTAGGCAAGCTCCCACCATTTCTTTTGAGTAAACCCCATATTTTGGAATCTCAACTTGAGCGCGATGTGTCCATGGAGAACTTGGTTCAAGCCATGCCCGAGCCACGCGGGAAATAGCATCGATACGTTCTTTAATCAACGCAGACAATGAATTTCTAATTTTTCCCTGTCTCCGGCGGCTCTTCCTCTTCAGGACCTGGCTCATCTACATCCGGATTAGATTTAGGAGGGTCTTCCTCTTCTTCGCTTTCAGCGGCAAATTCCTTTTGGATCTCTTGCTTCACTTCTTTAAAGATCTCGCTCATATCCTCCACCTCATCGAATACCGACCGCGCCACGAAAATAGGCGCTTTGGATTGGATCGCTAAAGCCAAACAATCGCTTGGCCGCGCATCGACCTCGATAATCTTTTTGCCTAACTCATTTTCTTGTTTAAGAATTAGCCGCGCAAAATAAGTGCCATTCTTTAGATCGTTAATAATCACCCTTTGGATAGAAACGCCTAAGCCAGAAAAAATATGTCCGACCATGTCGTGGGTCAGCGGACGTTCTTTGGCAATCCCTTCCATAAACATCGTGATGGCTTGGCCTACAGAAGGCTCTACATAAATGGTAAATGTTTTTTCTTGGTTCCCCACAAAAATAGCATAACCCCGGTTGCTCGGGAGGACCCCCAACACCTGAATAGGAATAACACCGTTTTGCATACCAATTAAAACTAGCAGATTTAGTAAGACACGCAAGGCCTACCTAAAGAAGAAGAAACGCGAAAATCACTTTTCAAGTGAGCTATTTCTTGGCATTTTACCTTCTGTGAAAGAAGCCTCCCTTACCGTAGAACAGTTTTACAATAAACACACCGCAGTACTTGGGCTAAAACTCATTGCTGGGGCCGCTGGTCTTAAGCGTAAAATTAAAGAAGGAACTGTCAATCGACCGGGATTAGCTTTGGCTGGGTTCTTTAAACATTTCTCCCGCAAACGCATTCAGATATTTGGCAGTTCAGAAAATAATTATCTCCACTCCCTATCCAAACAATTACAAAAGATTAGAATTCGCAACCTCTTTCGACAAGATATCCCTTGTGTCATTTTCTCCAGGTCACTCAATCCACCTAAATTTTTCTTAGAAGAAGCTGAAAAAAACTCTATCCCTGTTTTTAAATGCCCTATGGTAACCATGCGTTTAGTTAATCGTACCACTATTTTTTTAGAGGAAGATTTTTCGCCTACTACCAATGAACATGGCAGTATGGTAGATATTCTTGGCATCGGAGTTTTAGTGCGCGGCAGCAGTGGTATTGGCAAAAGTGAATGCGTACTTTCTCTTCTTGAGCGAGGTTACAGTCTTGTGGCAGATGATCTTACCAAAATCCGTATCGAAGATGGATGTGAGTTAGTGTGCACCAGTCCAGAAGCATCACGGGATCATATGGAAGTGCGCGGGATTGGAATTATCAATGTAGCTTCTATGTTCGGTGTTGGGGCTATTCGCGCTGAAAAGATTCTTAACATTGTAGTTACTCTGATGGAATGGGATAAGGTAGAAAATGTGGATCGACTTGGCATTGACCGACAATACTACGAAATCCTAGGAATCAAAGTTCCTCATGTGACTATTCCTATACGACCAGGTCGCGATATCGCTCGATTGATCGAGGTAGCCGCCTTGGACCAGAAATTAAAAAGCATGGGGCACAACACAGCACTTGAATTTAATCAGAAACTCATCCAGAATATAAAGGAAGCCCAAGTTCGCAGAGGAAACACCCATGGTAAAAATTAGTAAGCAACTTATTCTTATTAACAAGCTCGGTATGCATGCTCGGCCGGCAGCTATGTTTGTGAAAACTGCAGCTCGGTATGAAGCAGAAATTTTTGTCGAAAAGGATGGAGAGGATGTCAATGGCAAGAGTATCATGGGACTGATGATGTTGGCTGCTGGCTGCGGTTCGAAATTAAAAATCACCGCGCACGGCAAGGATGCCGAGATGGCCCTTGAGGAAATCGAAAAACTCGTTGCCAGAAAGTTCGACGAAGAATAATTACTACATCAATTTCCTTTTCTCATCTCGACATCCTTTTTATTCATGTCTAAATCTGTGACATGGGAATAGAAGATACCCTACCTAACACAGAGTCGGCTGAAAAGAAATTCCTTGGCATCGGCGCTTCCCCGGGAATCGTAACCGGTAAAATTTTTATTTATGGAAGGAATGAAATGCCCGTTAGTCATCGATCTATTTCTCCGGAAGAAGTCCCTACGGAAATTTCTCGATTGGAACAAGCCTTAATGGCTACACGCCAGGAATTGCAGGAGATCCAAAAACGTGTCGCCGAAGACCTAGGAGAAATGGATGCTGCGTTATTCGAAGCCCACATGCTGGTACTCGATGACCCATTACTGATTGATGGAACCGTAAAAGGAATTCAGGAGGAAAAACAAAACGCGGAGTATGCTTTCGAAACGATTGCCTACAAATACATTAATACTCTTGCCAATGAAGAAGATGAGTATCTGCGTGAACGCGCTGCCGATATCAGAGATGTAGTCCATCGTGTAATCCGTAATTTACAGGGCCATCAAATCCAGGACCTGCGTTCTCTAGAAGAGCCCTGTATTGTTCTTACCTATGATATGACTCCTTCGGATACTGCATTTATGGAAAAGCAGAAGGTCATTGGTTTTGGCACGGATATTGGCAGCAAAACTTCCCATACTGCCATCATGGCAAGAGCGATGGAAATTCCTGCCGTTGTGGGGTTACACGATGCCAGTCAACAAATTGCAGCGGGTACTTTTGCGCTTTTGGATGGCTACGATGGCATTCTCATTATTAATCCCACCGAACAAACTCTCCAAGAATACGAACAGATTGAACGCAAACGCCATTCTATTGAGGTAAGTCTCGAGCCGTTACGCGATTTACCTGCCGAAACAATCGATCATTGGCGAGTCTTTCTTGGATCCAATATCGAAATGCCAGATGATGTTCCTCACGTAATTGCCAGTGGATCGGATGGTATCGGACTTTTTCGCACCGAATATGTTTTTATCAATCGCGATGATCTTCCAAACGAAGAAGAGCAATTTCAGGCTTACTTTGAGGTTGCCCAAAAACTCCATCCGAGACCTGTAGTGATTCGCACACTTGATCTCGGAGGAGATAAGTTTCTATCCAACCTGCAAGTCGCCGAAGAAATGAATCCATTCTTAGGATGGCGAGCTATCCGTTTTTGTCTTGAGCGCTTGGATATCTTTCGCATGCAGCTTCGCGCCATCCTTAGAGCCAGTGTATTGCGTAATGTACGCCTAATGTACCCACTGATCTCTGGTATTAAGGAATTAAGACAAGCGAATGCTGAATTAGAAATTGCTCGCCAAGAACTGCGTGAAGAAAAAGTCGAGTTCGATGAACAAATGTCTGTAGGCACTATGATTGAAGTTCCTTCCGCTGCTTTGACTACCGATATCCTGGCGAAGGAATGTAACTTTTTTTCGATTGGCACCAATGACCTCATCCAATATGCGCTTGCTGTAGATCGGGTAAATGAAAAAATCGCCCACCTCTATGAACCAACCCATCCTGCCATTATTCGTTTGATCCGGCAAATTACAGAATCAGCCCACCATGCGAATATCCGTGTAAGTGTGTGCGGTGAAATGGCTGGAGATGTTGCCTTAACTCCTCTTCTTCTGGGTCTCGGCGTGGATGAATTGAGCACCAGTCCGCCGGTAGTACCGCAACTTAAAAAAATTATTCGTTCCATGCATCGCTCCCAAGCTCAAGAGATTGCTAATGCCGCTTTGCAATTAGAAAGCGGCGAGGAAATCCGTCAATTGACTACCCAATTTGTAATGGCCATCGCCCCAGAAGTCATAGAATTAAGTGGCGGCTAATATTTTTTTGGCACAACCATCCCATAAAAAATGTGGCATAGCGCCCTCGGCTGTGCTTTTCTTACTCATAATGGTATCGTGCCTGGGCAATCTTGATAGTGTCAGCTTCTACTTTGTACACAAGGCGATGCTCATCACTAATGCGACGTGACCAATAGCCTGAAAAAGCGTGCTTCAGAGGTTCTGGCTTTCCAATGCCTTGATAGGAATCGCGCGAGATATCCTTAATCAACTCATTGATTTTCTTGGCCATTTTCTTATCCGTCTGCTGCCAGTAGAAATAATCTTCCCAAGCTTTGCGCGAGAATAATAGGTTCATCCTTTAGCCAAGATTGCTTTAAGTTTCTTCTTAATTCCTTTCCCTTGCTTAAGCTCGGCAATTGATTCAATAAGACGTCGCGCATTGGCTGGCGACCGTAACAGGTAGGCGGTTTCTTCTAATGA
>CAZNSF010000029.1:0-3643 GCA_964575565.1 uncultured Verrucomicrobiota bacterium
GATGCATGGAAAGCTTCGAGACGAACAGGGATTTCTGTATCAAAAAATAGTTTACGGAGATCTGGTAACGCCTCTCGTTCTTATAAAGAGGCTAGACCTGCAATTGCATCTCGGCGCACCTCCCAATCAGAATCCTTAAGACATGCTTTTAAGGCTGATGTAGCTTGAGTGTTTTTAAGTTTTGCAAGTGCTAGTGCCGCTGCAGTACGTACATTTCGATTTTTGTCTTCGAGGGCATGCAGAAGCTCCGCTTGATGAGAGGATTGTACTAAATCTTGAATGGCACGGCTAGCAGCATGTCGTACATAAGAATCTTCATCCTGTAAAAGACGGAGCAATTGGCCAATAGCCTCGTGATCTTCAATTTTTCGTAAAGCCTCCGCTGCATCTGCTCGGACAAACCAACTGGAATCTCCAAGAGCTTGCCGTAAAGCTTTTACCGATTTGGTTGCATGAATATTTCCTAAAGCGACAACCGCAGCTCGGCGTACTTCCGCATCGGAATCGTTCAACAGCTTCGCAAGAGAATTTTCGGCCTTACTATCCTGTTGTAACCCAAGCAACTGAATAGAACCTTTGCGTACCGCAGCTTCTTTATTCTGTAACATTCGAATAAGAAAATCTTGTTTAGGAAATTCTTTAACCAATGCAGCATATTCCTTTTTTGCTACATCGACTCGTTCTGTTTGCAATAAAACCATCACAAAAGCTTCCCGTAATTTTATATCCTTAGGATAAAGACGAATTTCTTTTCTTAAAAAATCAAGCGCTGTATCGTAGTGATGAAACTCAACAAGTACTTCTACTTTTTGCAGTGTCTTTTGGGTTACTCCGGATCCACACCCGCTGCTCGACATGATGAGTATTGTACTTAATAAAATAGCGGTCACGAAAGGGTACCGAAGAAAATGGCTCATATTGAAGAATTAGACAGAGCTTTTGGAAAGAAGCAAGCCTACCCTTTTAATTGTTTTGAAATACGATCGCTTAAATGCTACATGGAGAATCAATCATGGATTTATTCGATTTATCTGGTGAAGTCGCTGTGGTCATTGGCGCTACAGGGGTTTTAGGAGGAGCTATTGCTGAAGGTCTTGCAGATGCAGGCGCAAAAGTTGCCTTGGTGGGGCGCCGCGCGGAACAAGGCGAGCAATGCGCAAAACGTATTCAAAATAAAGGTGGCACAGCCCACTTTATTTCTGCGGATGCTTTACAGCCCGAAAGTTTGAGAGCGGCACATTCCAAAATCCAAAAACAAATTGGTAATCCAACCATCCTTATCAATGCCGCTGGTGGAAATGATCCAAAGGTAACCGTTACCGAAGAAAAAGCTTTCGAAAAAATTCTTCCGGATGATTGGCGCGCAAATATGGATTTAAATCTTATCGGCGGCGCTCTTTTGCCTTGTCAGGAATTTGGGTCTGCAATGGTTAAACGCGGTAAAGGCAGTATCATTAATATCGCCAGCGTGTCGGCTCATGTACCCCTCTCACGCGTGGTTGCCTATTCAGCCGCTAAAGCGGCGGTATTAAATCTTACCCAATTTCTTGCCCGTGAATGGGCTGCCAAAGGGGTGAGGGTTAATTCTATCACACCAGGATTTTTTCCAGCCGAACAAAACCGTGCTCTTCTCTTTAATAAAAATGGCAGCCCAACTCCTCGCGCCCAAGCTATTCTAAACCACACGCCCATGGCGCGTTTCGGCGAAGCAACAGAATTAGTAGGCGCTATTATTTTTCTAGCCAGTCCAAAAGCATCCGGTTTTATCACAGGCACAGATATTCGCGTAGATGGCGGTTTCTTATCACAAACGATCTGAAAAATAAATAATCAGCTACCACTCCTAAAAGAGGTAGTACGAAGAGCCGCCTAAAGGGGCATATATGTCAGATCAAGTCTGAATTAGCACATTTTAAATTTATTCCGTTGCTCCGGCGTCTTGAAGTAATTTAAGAATCTCTTCGTTATTTTTCTTCTTCGCAAAAAACAAAGCCGTATTCCCTGCACTGTCTTTTGCATTCACATCAGCACCTTTCTCGATCAGATATTTCACTACCTCTGGACCTGCTCTAATTGCCACCATTAATGGGGTCAGTTGACGCGTAGCGCGTGCATTAACGCTAGCACCGTCCTCAATAGCAGTCTTTACGTCTTCGAGTACAGTTGTCGAACCCTTCTTCCCTAAAGCTTGGAACAAAGCCTTATCTTTAGGCTCCAACCCCGCGTAAGGATCTTGCTTTTCAGTTTTTGGCTCAACTTTTGGCGGTGAATTTGTTTGAGAATTTTCTCCCTCGGCATATCCTTGATCTATCCACATTCCTATTAGGATAAAGGCAAATGCCATGATCATCGTAAGTTTTACATGTATTTTTAAATAAGTTTTCATATTTCTATATTCCTCTTTTTTAATAATAAAAGATCGTTTTACTAAGAAGCTCGTCGGAGTGCGTAATCATATAAAATTCCCAGTTCGTCCAATCTCCTGGAACGGGGAGTCCTCTAGATGGACCTTTTAAATATATTTTGTAATTAGCGAAATCAAACCCTCTAAGATTAAAATGGATAACATCCGCACCTTCCATAGCTTGAGGAATTATCACGTCAGGAGCCGCACTTATAAATCGTCTAATAGCCCCCATCTTTTCCCAAAGTGGTCCATAATTTTTACCTCCCGTTTGGATTAAAAAATCTACTGTCACTCTGCCTTGATTAACTCCAAGCACAATTTGTTTCGGTCCCATTCCATTTACTTTTGTTATTGGTGTGAATGGCTCTGAACCCCCAGGTAATAACCCTTTTCCTGTAGGTATCATCATTGCCCCGGCTTGAGCAGCGAGGCCGAATTGGGAGATAGCATGTTTAGCTTCTTCTTCCATTGTATCAAGATCCGGATTATTGGGGTCAGATCCCGCTAAAAGTCCTCTGGCGTAATGTTCTCCTGCATGGATTGCTGTATTGGCTACCTCAACAAGTCCATTATAGGTAGACTTGCCTAAGAAAGTGGGATCGAGCGGGCTTACATTATGAAATGTAGGGAGAACATCTTCTCTATCATTCACCGGTGGAAGAGCCGATCCTGATTCATTATTCGCACCGTTGTTTCGTGTTTTGATATCCGTTGCTTTAACTGGAGCTGGTGTAGGCGTTTTTCCTTGTCTACGCGCCCAATCTTTTGCTTCCGCGGTTCGAAAATCCATAGATACAGCAGGAGTAACCGGAGGAGCTGCCGTAATATGCATTCCAATATCTGCTGATTCACCATTAATGGTACCACCGGACATATTTTCGACCTGATTATTCGCTTCAACTGCGCTCAATCCACTTGGGTCAGTATACTTTAAGGGATTATTAAGGACATACCCATATCGGTTGTGACCCTGACTTGAGAGCGGGTTTGATAGGATCGGATCCGGCGTAAAGAATCTTCTTTGGGTAGGGTCATAGATTCTACCTCTCATATTAATGAGACCCAAATCATCATCATGTTCTTGTTCTGTAAATCCTACCTTCACATTACCCATCGACCCGCTGAAAGGCGTCCCATCCTCTTTCATTGCTTGTCCGAATGGACTAAACCATTTCCGTGTATTCTGCTGTCCATCCATCGTATAACTCACACTCCCCAAGTGATCATTCTGCATAT
>CAZNSF010000030.1:0-7680 GCA_964575565.1 uncultured Verrucomicrobiota bacterium
CTGGCGGTATTTTAAGGCCCATGAGATCGAGTAATGTAGGGGCGATATCAGCTAAACGTCCTCCAGAATGTAAACGCCGATTTTTTAATTGCTCATTAACTACAATCAAAGCCACGTCATAAAGAGTATGGCTAGTATGGGGACATTGGTGAATAGGATCATACATTTGTTCGCAATTGCCATGATCGGCCGTCACGACCATCGATCCTTCCATCTGCTGCACAGCTTCCCAAATCTTGCCCACACATGCATCCACTGTTTCTACCGCACGAATTGCTGCAGGCAATGATCCTGTGTGCCCTACCATATCCGGATTAGCAAAGTTAATGATCACAAGGTCATAGCGCTTACTTAAAATACGGCGCACACTCTCCTCGCATACACCTTTAGCGGACATCTCTGGTTGTAAATCGTAGGTCGAAACTTTTGGCGATGGAATAATCACCCGATCTTCGCCTTTAAAAGGTTCATCACGATAATCATTAAAAAAATAAGTTACATGTGGATACTTTTCAGTTTCGGCACAGCGAAATTGTTTTAAACCAAGATCACTAACATACATTCCTAGTGTATTTTGCATCTTTGCCGTCTTTTGAAATAAAGGGTGTACGGGAAGTCCGGCTTCGTATTCAGTCATGGTCGCAAAATAAATATCCAACAGCTTCGATCGTGGAAATCCTTCAAAGTCGGGGCTTATAAAAGCATGGGTTAACTCACGCGGACGATCTCCTCGAAAGTTAAAGAAAATCACTGCATCACCATTTTCTACTAAAGCTACAGGCTTTCCATTTGCATCGACCACGTTTGATGGCGGTACAAATTCATCGCCATGCATGGTAGGCGCCGATGGGTTCGCATAATAAGTTTTTAAAGCCTCGCTTGCATTTTGTATCTTATTCCCATTCCCAATAACCAAACACTCATAAGCGCGCTTCACGCGATCCCAACGTTTATCGCGATCCATACTGTAGTAACGACCGGATACAGTGGCGATCTGTCCGATGCCTAGTTTTGCACAACGTTTCTCAATCTCGCTAATAAAACCGATACCGGAAGCTGGCGGCGTATCCCGTCCATCGTTGATCGCATGGATAAATACTTTCGATAAACCATTTCTCTTTGCCAATTCCACACATGCCATCAAGTGTTCGATGGTCGAATGAACCCCTGCATCTGATACTAATCCAATAATATGCAGCCTGCCGCTATGTTTTTTTACAAAATGGATTGCGCCAAGTGCTGCTTCATTTTTAAAAAATTCACCTGTTTGGACTGCTTTATTGATACGCACGATTTCCTGATCCACAACACGGCCTGCGCCAATATTTTGATGCCCTACTTCGCTATTGCCCATTACTCCAGAAGGCAACCCCACATCTAAACCACATGTTTTGATGAGGGTATGGGGATATTCCTGCATCAACCGATCATCAACAGGATGCTTTGCTAGAAAAACTGTATTATACTCGTTTTGGGTTGGATTTGGATTTGTCCCCCAACCATCACGGATAACAAGTACAACAGGTCGATGAAAATTCTTACTCATAGAGTTTTAATATTTGATGTTGATGTGATTTTCCTAAAAGAATGCCTATTACATAGATTTGAAGCAAGCCGTTGTTCATTTTAAATCATCTAGCTTGCTGCAAGCGTTTTATCCTTTTACATTTGCTCCATGTTCGAATTTATTCAGCATTGTGATGAATGGTTATTCCGATTTTTAAATCAAACACTCTCTAATTCTATTGCCGATGCCGTTTGTCCTTTATTTAATCACGCAGCTCCCTTTCTCCCAATCCTCATCCTCATTTTAGGGTGGATTGCCTATCGGGACCCACCAAAGATCTGGCCGGTCATTCTATTGCTTCTTGCAGGTTTGCTTATTGGCGATGCGCTTATTTATAACCCGCTTAAACATTTCATTGCGCGCGCTCGACCCGCTGTGATCCTTGAAGGAGTTCGTGGATTAGCAAGCGGCGCAACTGGCGGCTTTTCGTTTCCATCTTCTCACACCGCAATTGCTTTCCAAGTAGCTGCAATGATGTATTACTTTTTTAGAAGAAAAGTTTGGATTTGGATTTCACTCGCATCCTTGATTGGTTTTTCACGTGTTTATGTAGGGGTTCATTATCCGAGCGATGTCATAGGCTCTGCTTTACTTGGGTGGTTTATCGGAAGAGGATTTACCTTCTTCGTTCAACTCTTTTATCCTGCAATCAAAACTAGAGCTTCTGAAAATAAAGAAATCTCTTCAACAAAAAGTCACTTATTCAAAACTCTTTTTACATCTCCTCTATTTCCATGGGTAATATTAGTTACCATCCAGCTCTTACGTCTTTGGTGGGTTGCCACTACTCCATTAGATATTCCACCTATTTGCGCTCAAATTTGGCGTGATACAATCGACCCTCAAAAATCTTCGCTGCTGACATTCTGCGCCAAAATTTGGTTTCTCCTATTCGGTTCTTCATCGTTTTCGTTATGGGCTATTCCATGGTTCCTACAAACCGTGTGGCTTGGAATCCTTGCATTTTTAGCCTGGCGACGCGGTGGAATATCCCACTTTTGGATAATCATTATTTTTGCAGCAACTCTCCCTCTTATTTCTGAACTTTCTTTTCTTGGTTCTCCATCACAAGTTTTTGAAGATGCAGATTGGGGCGCACCCTTATTCATCCAAGCGTTCTACCTCTATTTAATCCTTGGGTTGCCGTTGTGGATTGCCTCTTTAGCACATCTTCGTTCATATCCATGGTCATGCGGCATCGCGTTGGCAGGTCTTTTCTTTTTAACAACCTTACCTCATCTCCCTTGGCTTTTCCTTGCTATCATAGCTTCCCCTGCCCTCTTAGCTCTTGCAAAAGAATATAACGGAAATTTGGAATATTTTAGAAAAAAAGAAGCTGGTCTTACTCGCTTCTTCTTAGTGGTATTATCTGCCTACAGCATTTTAGCAAGTCTTTGTGTTTATAATCCGCGTCTGTTGCGTAAACTCGATATCTCACTTCTTCCACGAAATAATCCGCACTATGTGCAAATGGGTTGGCGCAAGTGGATTGAGCGGATTAAACCAAAAATTGAGGCAAGCCGAATACATGAAATTTGGGTAGACTCCGAGCTTTCGCATGTGCAAGTGCAATATTTGCTTGGACGTGAATATCAGGTGCGCGATCTTCAAGATTTGCAAAAAACGGGTTATTCCATTTCTAATAATGGCGTGCTTTATATTCGTGAAATTTACTTTTCACAAATTAATCCTTTTGTGATCTTTACACCGCGCACAAAAAATTTACCATTTATTGCATCCCACCTAAAAGAACTCGATAGCTACGATCACTTTTATAAAGGCGACCCGATCCGTCAATTTACACTCTACCAAATTGTGTTGCCACAGAATCTAAAATAACATATCCACTTTTTAAAAAAACTCATGAAACTTTATCAAAAAATACTTCAAGGATTAGTCTATGCCCTCCTTATTACACAAGCAGGATATAGTTTACTCATAGCTGCAAAAAAAGAAGATGGAGGTTTCGTTGCTAAAGAATTTACTACCGCTCGTGGCGAAAAGATTCCCTATCGCCTTTTCACTCCAAAATCTTATGATCCATCTAAAAAATATCCTGTGGTTTTATGGCTGCATGGTTCGGAAGGAAGAGGCGATGATAATTCTAAACAAATTTCTGGAGGAAATATCAAAGGAGCGCAAGGTTGGGCAGAGCCTCGATGCCAAAATAGTCATCCCTGCTTTGTGATCGCTCCTCAAATGCCGGCTGGCGGTTTCTGGGCTACCCACGAAGGCGCTCCTCCGAAAGACGTTAAAAATCTCATGGTTGTAGAACCTACCGAAAACCTTCTTCGGGTAGTGGAGTTAATGAAAGCAATCCTTGAGGAATATTCGATCGACAAGGATCGGGTATATGTGACCGGTCAATCCATGGGAGGATTTGGCACATGGGCGATTATTACCGCGGAACCTAATATGTTTGCCGCAGCAATTCCTGTTTGTGGAGGAGGCGACCCAGCCAAGGCCGGCTCTATTAAACATATTGCTATCTGGGCATTCCATGGCTCTAAAGATTCTTTAGTTCCTGTAGAACGATCTCGAAATATGATTAAAGCTCTTAAGGAAGTGGGCGTAAATCCGAAGTACACCGAGTACAGTAATATGGACCACGGTATCTGGGAAAAAGCTTATGCAGAATCCAGTCTTGTCTCATGGTTATTTAATCAAAAAAGACAACAGACCCCATCTTCTTAAGCGTTTAAGAGAGCGCTAAGAAATTACTTCGTCCATCTTCCACGAAAGCACCCCTTTGCGATGGCACTTGATTGATACAGCAAAAAAACTGCCGCGATGTTTTCGAAAAAGAGGCCAGAGAATTTTACGGTCTGTAGCAGGAATGGAACGTTTAGCTACTTTTGTTACCGGTACAAATTCGAAAGTTCCCTCATGATGATCCGAAGGTAATTTTTTTAATCGTATTTTCAGTTCAAACATAAACATCAACCAATGGACATCACCCTCATAAGCCTGTTCCGATACCATTGCGGTTAAGTGAAAATCTTGAGGCTTCGCTTTTAGGCCAATTTCTTCCCATGTTTCTCTCGCTGCACATTGATGAGGCGACTCCCCTTCCATTTCGTGTAGTTTGCCTCCAAATGGACTCCAAAGGCCTACATTCGGAGACCGTCGCCGTTTAAGCATCAATAGCTCATCCTTCTCGTTAAAGGCATAGATTAATGTCGAAATTTTGTGAGGTAAAATCATAAGAATTCTAAAAATTATTAGCCCGCTAAATACACGAAATCACGCTAATAAATTCTTTTCCTTTTAGCTTTTTTAGCGTATTTCGCGGGCTCTATTGTAGAATTAATTCTATTAGATGGGTTGAAAAGAACGTAGTCTATGTTAGTCTCGGAAAACTCTTATGCAAGATAAACAAAGCGAGAAAGATATTCGCGGCGTGCGCATCGATAAAGTCGGCGTAAAGGATCTACGCTATCCTATCGTTGTCCGTGATCTTGCCCATAAAACACAAAATACCGTGGCTACAATCGCCATGTCGGTTGATTTACCTCACCACTTTAATGGCACTCACATGAGACGTTTTGTGGAAATCCTGACCGAACATAGCCGGGTTATTCATGTAGAAAACATTCCTAATATTCTCCATCAGATGCGTCAACGGCTTGATGCAAAGTACGCCCATTTGCAAATTGAATTTCCTTATTTTATCGAAAAGAAAGCGCCTGCAACCCATTCACTAGGCATGATGGACTACCGAGCCACGTTTCTTGCGAATACCGAAAATGGCGGTATTGACTTTGTTCTAGGCGTTTCCGTGCCCGTCACCACCCTTTGTCCTTGCTCAAAAGCCATTAGCGCTCGTGGCGCGCACAATCAACGCGGGCTTGTGAATTTACAAGTCCGCTCGCATACAACCATTTGGATTGAGGAACTTATCCGTTTGGTAGAAGAATCCGCTAGCAGCGAGCTCTATTCGCTGCTCAAACGCGAAGATGAAAAATATGTAACTGAATATGCCTATGATCACCCTGTATTTGTTGAAGACTTAGTGCGTAATGTTGCCGTGCGGTTGCGTAAAGATAAACGTGTAGAATGGTATTGTGTAGAGGCCGAAAATTTTGAAAGCATCCATAATCATAATGCGTACGCGATGGTGGAAAGCCACGCTTGGCATAGTAAAACACGCGCCTCTACACCACGTAAAAAGCGTAATTGATATGAGCCAAAACCAATCCTTTCGGCCTTTCACAAACAGATTACCTCACCTTACTCCTCCCCTTGCTAAGGGGAGGATGGGAGGGGTCAAAAAGAAATTGGGTAAACCAGCATGGCTACGACTTCAAAATCTTGAATTAAGTTCAATTTTTCTAGCCATATTTCTTTGCTTACTCGGTTGCGGACGAGAAGAAATTAAAGTCTATCGTGTCGCTAAAGAAAATTCTACTCCCTCCATTCCCTCTATGGATCATCCTCATCCTACCGAAGAACGGCTTACGTGGTCACTGCCAGATGGTTGGCAAGAACAACCAGCCTCCGGAATGCGGCAAGGAAGTTTTTTTATTCACGGTAAAAACGGGGATCATGCTGATTGTTCCATTATTCAACTAGTAGGTGATGGAGGCGGTAATTCAGCTAATGTTAATCGTTGGCGCGCTCAACTAGAATTAGCGCCTCTTTCTGATGCCGAATTAGCCAAGCAATTTACACAACTGAAAGTAGCTGGCACTTCCGCGCTCCTTATAGATATCGCCAGCCAAAAACCGATCGAACCATCTTCGCAACGTCTTCGAATTCTCGCTGCTATCCTAGCAAAAGGAGAATCAACTTGGTTCGTTAAAATGACCGGCGAAGGATCATTAGTAGCATTGCAAAAACAAAAATTTATCAAGTTTCTCGAGTCTCTTCGTTTTTCAAATGAATCCCCACCTCTTGCTAGCACCCCCTCCTCTCCAATCAAAACAGAGACAAAATGGAAAGTTCCTGCCAATTGGAAAGAACAACCGCCTTCTCCTATGCGTAAAGGCAGCTTTCTTGTGAATGGCAAAGATGAGTTGCAAGCCGATATCTCCATCACTTCCTTTGCTGGAGCAGCAGGCGGCATTGCAGCCAACATCAACCGCTGGCGCGGTCAGATTGAGTTACCGCCCCTTTCAGAACAAGAGATCCTTAAAGATGCAGCGAAGCTAGAACTTCATCAACAAAAAGCATTGATCGTGAATATGGTGAGTTTAAAAAATCTTAAGGATAAAAACCATCGCACTCGCATTTTAGGGATCATCTTGCCTCATAACGAAGAAACCTGGTTTTTTAAAGTAATGGGCGATGATTCTCTTGTAGAAGCCCAAAAAAGCGCGTTGATCGATTTCATCAAGTCCATGCAGTTTTCAGTATCTGCCAACCATTAATATCTCATGTTTTTAAAACACATTCTTAAACTCTTAACTTCGCTAAAACTGACGGTGGTCTGCCTTGGGCTCGGTATTATTCTCGTTTTCATTGGTACCCTTGCGCAAGTCAATCTAGGTATTTATGCTGCCCAAGAAAAATATTTCGATACCCTATTGGTTTATTGGCAATCTGCTGATGGAAAGTGGAAAATTCCTATTTTGCCCGGTGGCTACCTCATCGGCGGAGTTCTCTTTGTTAATCTCATCGCTGCCCATGCATACCGCTTTCATTTAACTTGGAAAAAATCTGGTATTTTTCTTACCCACATTGGGGTTCTTCTTCTTTTGGGAGGCGGCTTTTTAACGAGTCTACTTACTGTAGAAAGCCAAATGACCATCGATGAAGGAGCAACTAAAAATTATTCCGAAAACTTGCGTTCCATTGAGTTGGTTCTTGTGGATACATCTTCCCCTGATTACGATGAAGTGGTTGCTATCCCGGAACGCATTCTTGCTCGAAAAGGAACCGTTCAGCACCCTCAACTTCCATTTCGTTTGGATATCCGCGAATTTTATCCAAACTCCAAATTCACTTCACCTCAAAGTAATAAGCCATCCATCCAAACATTAGCGACCAAAGGTGTGGGCGTAAATGTGGATGTAGTAGAAATACCGCGTGCCACCCAACTAAACCAAGGTGATATCACTACGGCTTTTGTGGAAATCACTGCCCTGGAAGGTTCTTTAGGCACTTGGCTTGTT
>CAZNSF010000031.1:0-4373 GCA_964575565.1 uncultured Verrucomicrobiota bacterium
GTTGCAAAATCTTTTTCATGATGAGAAGGGGATTCTTGTCGGAGCCTTTTACCCAGCATATCACGTTGTTCTGGGGTTAACTCTTTTAAAAACGGTACTTTAGCCGCTTCTTCCTGAAACTCTTCAGGAGTCATGGCTTTACTTTTTTCCTTAAGCTCACGGAGTTGTTGTTTTTGTTCTTGAGAAAGATTTTCCAATCGCTCTTTCATTTCTTGCCGATGAGAATCTTGTAAAAAAGGCTTCTCTTTTTGTTGATCCTTTTGCTGTTCTGATGATGGAGTTTGGGAAGCATCTTGGCGTTCTTTAGGCTTTAGATGTTGGTCTGGAGAGATATTTTTTAAATCAGGCAGTTTCGTTAATTCCGAGCGGATCTGTTCTGGTGTCATCTCCCTAACCTTACTTAAAAACTCTAAAGCTTTTAGCTTTTGTTCGGGTGCAAGATTTTCCCAGCGGCTTAATATTTCCTTACGTCGATGTTCTTGCCTTGAAGTATCTGGTTCCTGATTTTCAGAAAATGGTTTTCGGAATGAATCCGGCTGTTCTTCTTTAGATACTTTGCCTTGGGATGAGGACGGAGGAGTTTTTGCTGGCGGTGGTTCTTTGGAAAACCCTTCGGCCAGCGAATAATTCCATCCACCCAGCAAAACCGTGCTAAAGACCCATCCTGTTACATATTTTAAATAAAGCAATTTCATTGGAGTTCATCTAGATGCTCGATGACATCTAGATCTTGGAGAAGTTCGATATTTTGAGCTAATAGGTCAACCTCCACAGAGCTTTCCTTGGGGCTCTCTTGGGAAGATATATTCTGGGCGATCGAAGAGGTTTTTTGGGAAGTAGATCCGGACTTTTGAGATTGATATAAAAATACGCCTAAAAAGATTAAGCAAGCAGCAACAGCAACCCCAGCCCATGCGCGGAATAACGAAAAGGCTGGAAATGATAAAAGTATCTTGTGTTTCCCAGAGTAAGCTTCTTGCGCCAATCTTTGATATATTCGATAGGCGAAATTTGAGGAAGGGCGATGACTGGGAAGTTTTCCAAGGGTTTCCCAAAGTTCGCGGTCTTTATCCCAATCTGGAGGTATAGTTTTCATAGGAATCTGCTATTTATTTAAAAACCGAGGTAAGGATTAAGTTTCGATCAAAAATTCATGAAGATCTCTTTTAAGTGTTTCCCGCGCGCGGTGAAGAAGTGATTTCGTAGCGCTAACCGTGGTATCGAGCACCCGAGCAATTTCCTCGTAAGAAAGACCTTCGTAACGACAAAGTAAAACAGCCGTACGTTGGTTTTCGGGCAATTTTTGGATGGCAGCGAGAATGTGTTTTTGAAGTTCTTTTTCTGAAGCCTCAACATCTGGGGAACGGACGGTGGGATCTTCAAATTGGGCTTGGGTGGATTTTGAATCGTCAGAGATCGTTTCTTGAAGCGATTGAAGAGGATGCCGTTGACGGCGGCGAAATTCATTGAGACAAAGATTGCGCGCGATCGTAAAAAGCCAAGTAGTAAATTTAGCGCTAGGTTCGTAACGGTTGGCGCTTTTAAAAATCTGCACAAAGACATTTTGGGCAATATCCTCTGCTTCGTTCATATTGCCAATCTGTCGGCAAATGTAATTGAGCACAGGCATCTTGAATTTTTCGACCAATCCATCAAATGCCGTTTCATCACCATTACGAAATCGCATCATGAGCGCTGCATCCGGATCATCAGGAAAAGGCGTTTTCATTTCTGCAGCGATAAAGCCTTCAGTTCTGCTTCTACCATCATTTTTACCAAGTCACGGAAGCGCACGCGCGGTTCCCAACGGAGAATTTTTTTTGCTTTCGAAGCATCGCCAACAAGAAGGCCTACTTCTGTGGGGCGTATTTGTGAAGGATCTGTCTCTACATATTTTTGCCAATCCATACCCGCTACCTGGAAAGCAGCTTCGACAAATTCTTGCACGCAATGCGCCTCGCCAGTAGCAACGATATAATCACCGGGTTTATCATGCTGCAGCATTCGCCACATGGCTTCCACGTATTCCGGGGCATAACCCCAGTCTTTACGAGTTTGGAGGTTGCCCAGCTTAATTTTTTCCTGTAGCCCTCCTTTAATCGCTGCCACGCCGCGCGCAATTTTACGGGTTACAAAGTTTTCACCGCGCCGTGGAGATTCATGATTATACAATATTCCGTTACATGCAAAAATCCCGTAACTTTCGCGATAACAAGCCGTTAAAAAATGGCTCGCTGCCTTGGCACAGGCGTAAGGACTTACCGGGTAAAATGGTGTTTCCTCGTTTTGCGGAGAAACATTGGGTCGCCCATACATTTCGCAGGTCGAGGCATGGTAAAAACGAACAGGCTCGCCAAAATCCCGAATGCATTCTAATAATTTTAAAGTTCCCGAGGCATTGATATCGAAGGTATATTCTGGAGATTCGAAACTCACTCGCACATGGCTTTGCCCTCCCAGATGATATACTTCGTCGGGCTTAATTTTGTGGAAGATACGAACCAATCCACTGCTTTCGCCTAGATCGCCATAATGGAGGAAAAGCTGCTCTTTTCGCTGGGTAGCAGTTAAACTTAAATGATCCAATCTTTCCCTTTGCATGAGACTTGTACGGCGAACCAGACCGTGGACTTCGTACCCTTTACCGATCAATAGCTCTGTAAGGTAGGAACCATCCTGTCCTGTAATTCCTGTAATAAAGGCGCGCTTTGGCATAGACCCTATGATTAAGGATTAAATATAGAAAATTAAAAGCGTAAAAGACGACCTTCATTTTATCCTTTGCAGTTTGCCCCTAGCACTCTATTTATCAAGGCTAGATGAAAATCCTTGTTACAGGAGGCTGTGGTTTTATTGGCAGCCATTTTATTCGAATGGCGCTCTCTCGCCGTAAAGACATTCGAATTCTTAATGTAGATCGATTAACCTACGCTGGGCGTGGAAATAATTTAGCGGATCTAGAAAATCATCCACGTTATCGTTTCATCCGCGTGGATATTGCCAATCCAACCATTTTAAGTATTTTTCGGCGTTACCGGCCAGAAGCAGTGGTTCATTTTGCAGCAGAAAGTCATGTTGATCGTAGCATTTCCGGGGCCTCTCTCTTTCTACGCACCAATACCCTTGGAACCCAAAACCTTTTAGATGCGGCTCGCGCTACGGGAACACGGCGCTTTGTCCAAATCTCTACTGACGAAGTTTATGGATCGATTCCTCACAAAGGCCGCGCCAGCGAAGATTGGCCTCTTTGGCCAAGCTCACCCTATTCCGCAAGCAAAGCATCTGCAGACCTTTGCTGCCTTGCAGCGCATCGCACTCACCAACAGGATATTGTGATTACCCGGTGTACTAATAACTATGGACCCTACCAGTTTCCGGAAAAACTAATTCCACTGATGATCACCAACGCGTTACATGATATTCCTCTTCCCGTTTACGGTGATGGTCAACAACGACGAGATTGGATCCATGTGGAAGACCATTGCCACGGTATTCTTCTTGCCTTAGAACGCGGGAAAGCCGGCGAAATCTATAATTTTGGGATGGGTTCCGAGCCAACTAATTTATCGATTGTTCAACAAATATTAAAAATTCTTGGAAAAAAGAACCACTTAATTTATTACGTGAAAGATCGCCCGGGTCACGACCGACGTTATGCGGTGGATTCCTCTAAGTCCTATCGTGAACTTGGGTGGCGCCCTCAAGTTGGTTTCGAAAAAGGCCTTGTTGCCACAGTAAACTGGTACCGCCAAAACACAAAGTGGTGGCTACGGTTAAAAGACACTGCCTTTCAAAAATTTTATAAAAAGAATTATGTAAAAGCCTAAATATAGCCGACGTTGAACGCGTGATTGGCTGGAGCTACGATATCCACATACTCCCGAATCTTTCGACAAGCCACTTACCATCCTTACGAGTGGCTCTATAAGAAGATCCCGAAGCACTCAGGCCTCCTTCGTAATATCCCCCTGACATTTCCCAGATGTCCTCACTAACCCGCTTGACCTCGCTTATCTCAAATTTAAGCCTGTCTCCCTCCTGAAACATAGATCCTGGATGAACCGGTGGAATATGTCCTGCAAATCGAGCAAGGAAATCAGAGGAAGGATCTCTCCCCTCAATTTCAATAAAATAACATTTAGCCTTTTGTTGAACCCCCGAGGTGTTATTTTTAAAAAGATAATGAAAGACAGCTTCAACCCAAATTTTTCATTACAAACCTCTTTCCGATGAACCTTAATTTTGCATTAGACGAGCTTTTCAGAGAGAGAATACAAACACTTTTTTTCGAGTTCTAATGCAACGCAATTAAAAATCTCATTGATTATCAAGCACTTACAGCTTTAATCGACTAATGACTTTTTCTAACGCAA